>CAZWZZ010000049.1:14935-16510 GCA_964638395.1 uncultured Caldilineaceae bacterium | reverse complement strand
GTCAGGAAAAATGAGGTCGGCACCGGCTGCTGGGGCGAGACTTCGTTGCCCAGGCCGACGTTGATGAGCATATCGGTCGGCAAGCCATCCTGATGCATGCCCACCCGGTAGGTTCCCAACGTGGCCGTCATCATATAGTTGCCCCAATATTGATCGACCGGCCCTTTGGTCTCCACCTCGTCGATGACATCCCCCCGGTCTCCCTGAAAATTGACGCCGCCGATGGGCTGGCCCGCCTCGTCCAGCGCCTTGACGTAGACATAGCCCCGCCCCTCTGCTTCCTGTTCATCGGCCCACCGCGCTTCGACCAATTTCCAATGAAGCTGGGTCGGGTCTTCGACCGGTTCCAGCAAAACCTGCGGCTCCAGATATTTGAAGCGGTCGTCGAAATTACGCCCGCTCAAATCGGGACCGGTGTAAAAGGTGGTCATCCCCTCCGGCACCGGCCCATCCTGGCGCACTCGGCCAGGGTTATCCTTGAGCCGCTGCACCAGGGGCAGTTCCCCATCAAGGCCAAATTGTTTATCGAAGTGGTGCGTAAACCACGGCCCCTGATTTTCAAAAGCATCCCCCCAAATTCCCATACGGCTGACGGCGATCAGCCAGGGCATACAGGCAAAGTAGTAATCGGGGCCTTCCTCTTCGATGTAGCGGAACATGGCCATGCTCAAATCGGCATGTTTTTCCGGGGTCGGTTTGGGGTAGCGCGGATCATCCCCGGCGGTGGTTCCGGCCCGCTGGCCGACGTTGTAGCCCCCTTCGGTGGTCATAATTGGGATGGAGTGGCCGACCGCCTCGTTGACCAGGGCATCGAAATATTCAAAGGCCCGGAAACAGGTCGAATCCTCCATAATGGAAGCGTCGGGATTGGCCAGCCGTCGCCGGTGCTGGTTGACGGTCTGGTAATCCATCTCCCAGGCCCACAGCCCGCCGCTTTCCCTCCATTCGGCCTGGGTCAGCGGCTGGCCGTGCATAGTGATGGGATCGTTGGGATAATCGAGCGGGCGACCGAGGCAGTAGTTGTGGATGGCCAGGCAGCAGTTGCCGTCCAGAATATCGCGGCGGCCCTTCTCCACGATCATCTTGAAAGGATTGCCCCGCCCGCCGGGTCCGAAGGCCGGGAAGAGCAGATAGCCACCCGCCTCGCGGATCATATCGGCTTCGATGATGAAGTTGTTGACCACAATATCGAGCCAGTTCGGGGGCCGGTTGCGTCCCTTCCATTCCAGAGCCAGGTCCGGCTCGTTGTTGGTCTCGAAATAGACCGCGCCCATCTGGGCATAACGGCGGGCGGTGTCGGCTTCGCGGGCGGAGATGTGACCGGGGTTCGGCTCCTCTTTGTAGAAGCGGATGACCGGCATAATCTCCAGATCGATCAGCCGTTTGACCAACCCCTCCGCCGAGCCGTCGCCGTCATCCAGCATCTTGACCCACTTGATGTTCATAGTCTGGAGCTGCTCTTTCCAGAAGCCCCAATCCTGCTTACCCCAAAAATATTGGCTATGACTCCAATGAACGCCCCGCCCGGTGTCGCCGGGGGGCCGGGGAAAATGATCTAACACGGGCAAAACCTCG
>CAZWZZ010000049.1:0-14835 GCA_964638395.1 uncultured Caldilineaceae bacterium | reverse complement strand
AGACCGTTGCCGGTGTTCAGCACCACAATCCGCTCCTCCGGCGAGACCAGCCCCTCGTTGACAGCCTTGAGCAACCCGGCATAGGCTGCCGCGCCCGCCGGCTCGGCAAAGACGCCGCAGCCGCGAGCCAGAGCCGGGATGGCCGCCAAGATTTCATCGTCGGTCACGCTCAGGTAGGCCCCCTCGCTTTCGGCGACGGCGGCCAGGGCCTTGATCCGATCCCGGGGCAGCCCGGCGCTGATGCTGTCGGCGGCGGTCTGGGCCGCGATGGCCGGCTTGGTGACGACGTCTTCGCCGTTTCGCCAAGCGTCGTACAGATAGGCGCTGCCCTCGGCCTGCACACCCATCAATTGGGGCATCCGGTCGATCCAGCCCAGCCCTAGCAAATCTTTCAGCCCCTTGTGAACACCGCCAATGATGCAGCCGTCCCCGACGCTGACAAAGATGCGATCAGGGGCCTGCCAGCCCAGTTGCTCACAAATCTCGTAGCCGGCCGTTTTTTTGCCCTCGCTCATATAAGGGTTGTAGCCGGTGTTGCGGTTGTACCAGCCGTAACGCTCGGCGGCTTGCAGGCATAGCTCAAAGGCATCGTCATAGCTCCCCTTGACCAGCAGCACCGTCGAGCCGAAGGCCAACAGTTGGGCGATTTTCGCTTCGGGGGCGCTCTCCGGGACGAAGATGACGTTGGGTTGGTTGACGCTGGCGCACAGCCCGCTCAGCGCGGCGGCGGCGTTGCCGGTGCTGGCCGTGGTGATGATCTCGGCCCCCTTTTCCTGGGCTTTGACCACCGCCACCGCGCTGGCCCGGTCTTTAAAGGAAGCCGTCGGCTGCCGCCCCTCATCTTTGACCCACAGATGCTTCAAGCCTAGCTCGTCAGCCAAGCGTCGCGCCCGGTAGAGCGGTGTCCAGCCCACCGTTAGTGGCGGCGGCACGATAGCCGGATCGACCGGCAGCAGCGGCGTATACCGCCAGATGGTGTAATCGGTCGAGTGGAGCAAATCCCCCTGGCTCAAACGCCGCCCGATGTGGTCGTAGTCATACTGCACATCAACAATGCCCTCATTGCCGTGGTCGGGGCAAACGTAGTCGATCTCGTCCGGTTGATAGATTTTGCCGCAGATGAGACATCTGAGGCCGGTGATGTGTTCCATAAATAGTTCGTTGAACCCTCCGTGCAACTTATTTCCGAATACTGTCTAACAGCTAACCCTGAGCTACTTCTGAACGGAACGCCTGCACCAGATGATTGACTTCCCGCATGAGTTCCTCACGAGTATAGCCAATCTTGGGCAAAACCTGCTCCACATAACTATTGAGCTTCAGACGCTCCTCCAATTTTAGCTCCATCGCGGTGACGACGATGACCGGGATTTGCCGCCATTCGGGATGGCGATTGAGGGCATCCAGAAATTGAAAACCATCCATCTCCGGCATCATCAAATCTAGCAGGATCAACTCCGGCAGTTGGTTCGCCACATGCTCCAGAGCCACCCGCCCATTTTCGGCTGCATCGACCGACCAACCCTCTTTCGCCAACATCTCGGACAGCATCTGCCGGGTCAAGGGGTCATCCTCTACTACTAAGGCTTGACGGATCGAGATACGATCTCGGTACTTTTCCAGAATGTAGCGTAGCTGTTGGCGATCAATCGGCTTACTCAAATATTCAGAGGCCCCCAACGCATACCCAACATTTTTATCATCGACCATCGTCAACATAATCACCGGAATATCGGCCAACTCAGGATCAGCTTTGAGTTCAGTCAACACCGTCCAGCCATCCTTCTCCGGCATCATGACGTCCAGGGTAATAGCGATGGGATGTAACTTCTTCGCCTGCTGTATTCCAACCGCACCGCTAGGCGCTGTGACGACTCGAAAGCCTTCTTTGCTAAGAAAGCGTTCCATCAACTCCCGGACAGAGGGATCATCATCGATGACCAGGACCGTATCGACCCCGTCCCTAAACGGTTGTTCCGGACTGGCCGGCGAGGTGACAGTCTGTTCGGCCTTGTTTGGTTTTTGGACGTCAGCCGGGAGATGAATAGTAAAAGTCGAGCCGTGCCCCAACTCACTCTCCACGGTGATGTCCCCCCCCATCAATTCACAAAAGCGGCGGCTGATGACTAACCCCAACCCCGTACCGCCATATTTGCGGGTCGTTGAGGGGTCAGCCTGGGTAAAAGGTTGGAACAGTTTCCCCAGTTGCTCCTCGCTGATACCGATGCCGGTATCGGTTACCTGAAATGTGAGCTGATCTACCGCGTTCCTATGTCGTTCAACTGTCAGGGTGATGGTTCCTTCCTTAGTGAACTTGGCTGCGTTACTTAACATATTGTAGAGGGCTTGTTGCACTTTAGTCATATCGGCGTGCAACTGTCCCAGATCAGGTTGGCAATCAACCAGTAGTTTGTTATGGTTTTTCTCGACCAGAGGCTGGATCGTATTGACGACCATTTCGACCAGTCCACTTACATCGAAGCTCTCCAGGTAGAGTTCCATTTTCCCGGCTTCGATTTTGGAAATATCCAACACATCATTGATTAGATTGAGCAAATGTTTACCGGCCGTGTTGATTTTTTCCAGGTCGGGCACAAATTCAGAATGGTTTAACTCCTCAACCTCTTCCCTTAACATTTCGCTATAACCAATGATGGCGTTCAAGGGGGTGCGTAATTCGTGACTCATATTGGCCAGAAAGACACTTTTGGCCTGGTTGGCCGACTCGGCGCTCTCTTTGGCTTCTGTGGCCGCTTGATACAGCCGGACATTTTCGACGGCGGTCGCAATTTGATCCGCCATCGACTGGGCCAGGGTGACATTCCGCTCCGAGAAGTGGTAATTTTTCTCCAGCGCATCAGCCTCCAAAACCCCGATCACCTCGCCCCGGATGAGCAGGGGAATAAAGAGGATAGAGTGGATACCGTAAGTCTGGATTAACAGACGGTAGGCCGCTAACCGGGGGTCGGTGAGCGCATCGGCGACGATGATCGGTTCACGACTGTCCATCAGCTCCCGGTGAAGGAGGGACAAGGGGATGGTTTGATGATCGGGCGTTTGGGGCTGTCCGTCTCGGTAATAGGCCTGTACTTGGCCGGTTTGGTAGTCAGGACCAAAGAGGGCGATTGTGCCATGTTTCAGACGCAGGCCCCGCAGACATTGGCCCAAGGCCCGCTCCAACATCTCCTGCATATCATTGGTTTCGACCAGAACCCGCCCGGTGCGGTACAGGGCCTGCGTTTCGCGCAGGGTTTGGGCGGTACGTTGTAAATAGAAAGCATTATCCAGGGCCAGAGAGGCTAATTCAGCAAATTGATTGACGAGTTGAACCTCATTCGGCCTAAAATGATGCGTTGAAGCGGCCTCGTGGGCCACGCCCAGCACGCCCATCACCTGAATGCCCGATTTGAGGGGAATCGCCATAGCCGCTCCGATCACCCCGTCTTCAAAATTATTCAAGCGGCCCGCCCAGGCATCATAGTCATCGATCACCAGCGGCTCTCCCTGCTGCCAGACCTTACCGGCTAACCCATCGCCAGGCTTTAATCGAAAACCGATGAAATTGGTAAAGGCCCCCACGCCCAATTTACACTCCATCATTGCTTCTTCCGGCTTTACCAGATAGACGAAGGCGTGGGCCGTGTTTAACAGTTGAGACACCCGCCGGATGAGCATTTCCAGGAGACCGTTCAGATCGTGCCGCTGGAGCAGCCCCAGCGTCGTTTCGTGCAAGGCCGCCAGATACTCATTTTGGCGACAGATGGCTGTCTCCGCCTCCTTGAATTCGGTGAGGTCCCGATTGACGCCCACCAACCCGATGATTTTGGCCCGCTCATTCCGGAGCGGTACTTTGGTAATCGACACCCACTTCGGTGCGCCGCTTTCGTTATCTATCAGGAGTGTCTCTTGCTCGGTGATCGCCTCACCGGCCTCGAACAGGGATTGCTCCTGTTCCTGTAATTGTTGGCTAAGGGCTTCGGGAAAAAAATCAAAATCGGTTTTGCCAATGATCCCGGCAAATGTTGTGGCCCCCAACTGCCGCCGCATGGCCTCGTTGACCCACATAAAGCGGCCCTCGGTATCTTTGACGTAGATCGCTTCCGACAGACTATTGATAACCCGTTGTAGCAAAACGTCCCCCGCCTTCGCCTTCTCTCCGGTCGAGTTCGATTCTTCCAAAACCTCGACCCGTCGGCGCAGAGCCGCCACTTCGGCCAGTAGTTCTTCTTTTGACTTGTCACTACTGTCTTGTTTCATAATCATCTCGATAGGTGTTATTTGATTTCACAAGCCAAAAAACGCTATGTCTCGACAACTTCTCCTGAGCCTAAACAGGTCATAACCAATTTGTGAACCTGGCTCAACAATTCATTGCGGCTATAGGCCCCTTTGCGTAAGACGTGCTGCACCGATCCTTGCAATTGCTGCCGCTCCTCCGGCGAAAGTTCCATCGCCGTGACCACCACGACCGGGATCGACTGCCAGTCGGGGTTTTGCCGCATCTCGTTGATGAATTGGAAGCCATCCATCTCCGGCATCATCAAATCCAGCAGAATGACCTCCGGGCAGTTGAGCGCCAGTTGCTCCAGGCCAACCCGTCCATTTTCCGCCTCGCTCACATGCCAGCCCTCTTTTTCCAACGTGCGCCGCACCAACTCTCGGATCGTGCTGTCATCCTCCACGATAAGCACCTGACACTCGGCCGCCTGACAGCGATACCGCTGCAACACCTGGATCAGCCGCTCCCGGTTGATCGGCTTGAGCAGATACTCCGATGCGCCGAGGGCATACCCCATATTTTTCTCGTTGACCATCGTCAACATCACCACCGGAATGTCGGCCACCTCCGGGTCGGCCTTGAGCGAGGTCAACACCGACCAACCATCCGTACCGGCCATCATCACATCCAGAGTTATGGCCGCCGGGCGCACCTCTCGGGCCAGTTGCAGACCGGTTTGGCCATCGTCAGCCGTGACCACGTCGAACCCTTCTTTTCTAAGGAAACGAGCCATCAAATCCCGCACTGTCGGGTCGTCGTCGATGACAAGAATGGTCTTGAACCGTTCCGTGGCCGCGGGCAACCCTGTGGTCACAGTGGACGGCCCGGCTTTTGCCGCGACCGGAGCCGGTTGAGGATCAACGACTCGGATCGGCAAACGAATGGTAAAGGTCGAACCCTGGCCAACGGCGCTTTCAACGGTAATGTCGCCGCCCATCATCAGGCAAAAACGGCGGCTAATAGCCAGGCCCAGACCGGTCCCCCCATATTTGCGGGTCGTCGAGGCATCCGCCTGCGTAAACTCCTGAAATAACTGCTCGACCTGCTCGGCATCCATGCCGATGCCGCTATCGGCCACCCGAAAGATGATTTCACCGCCGGGCAACTGGGGGGCGTCGCTTGAGTCACTCTTGCCGTTGGTCGGCCTCATGAGCAAGTGTCGTTCAACTGTCAAACTGACCATCCCTTGTTCGGTGAATTTAGCGGCGTTGCTCAACAGGTTGAAAAGAGCCTGGCGGACTTTGGTCAAATCGGCGTGCATGGAGCCGATCTCTACATCACATTGGATATCGAAAACATTGCCATTTTTCTCGATAATCGGCTGGATGGTGTTGACCACATCCTCGATCATCAGGGCCACATCGAATGTTTCCAGATAAAGCTCCATCTTGCCGGCTTCGATCTTGGAAATGTCCAGCACATCATTGATGAGGGACAGTAGATGTTTGCCCGCCGTGTTGATCTTCTCCAAATCGGGCACGAACGCCTCTTGCCCAAAATCCTCGGCATCCTCCTGTAACATTTCGCTATAGCCTATGATGGCATTGAGCGGGGTCCGCAACTCGTGGCTCATATTGGCCAGGAAGGCGCTTTTGGAGCGGCTGGCTGCCTCCGCCGCCTCCTTGGCCTGCTCCAAATCCTCACGGGCCTGTTTGCGCTCGGTGATGTCCCGAAAGGTGCCGGTGTAGAAAATTTCCTGCCCGACCCTCGCTTCGGTGATTAATACTTCCATTGGGAAGGTGGAACCATCGGCCCGTCGTCCGACCGCTTCGTGATGCGTCTCTGAGACCACCATTCTGTTGATTGTCTCCACAAAAGCATGGGGTGTTTCTTGCCGCCGTTTTTCAAACAGCAGCGTGACCGGCTGCCCGGCCAACTGTCGAACCGGATAGCCGAAGATGCTTTCCGCCGCCGGGTTGAGAGAAATGATGGTAAAAGGAGCTGTGGAAAAGGTGATGATGCCATCCATCGCCGTTTTGATGATGGCCTCGGTACGGGCTACGGCCTGCTCCAGAGCCTCCATGACGTGATTGTACCGCTCGGCAATCTGGCCGACTTCGGTGAACGGCTCGACCGGCACGCGCAGGTTCATATCGCCGGTTTTGGATTGATGCTCCATCACCATAAACAGATCGAGAAGGTCGGTGCGGGCCCCATGTTCGGAGACGTTGAGACCAATGCGCTCCTCCTCGGCAGTGACGCGGAGGGGTAGCCGGGGATTGACCAGGCTCAACAGCAGATAGGTCAAGCCGAAGGCCCACAGGAAGCAGGCAAAAATGCCCAACAATTGCACCTGAAGCTGGCTAAAAAAGCTCAAGCCCGTGCCCAACATCTCCGGCGAGCCAAACAGGGCCACGGCCACCGTGCCCCACACCCCGGCCGCCAGATGAACCGGAACGGCCCCGACTGCGTCATCGACCCGCAGCCGCTCCAGCCAGCGCTCCGCGCCGTACATCACCAGCCCGCCCACGGCCCCGATGAGAACTGCCGACAGCGAGTTGACGGCGTGCGCCCCGGCGGTGACGGCCACCAGCCCGGCCAGGCTGCCGTTCATCACCAGGCCCACCTCGGCCCGTCTATGAATGGCCCAGCCTATGGCCAACGCCGCCACCAACCCGGCCGCGCCGGCCAGCACCGTGTTGGTGATGATCCGGGGCACGGTCTCGTTCATGGCCAGGGTGCTGCCGCCGTTGAAGCCGAACCAGCCAAGCCACAGCAGAATAACGCCCAGTCCGGCTACCGGCAAATTGGCCCCCTGAATTTTACGGGGGGTGCCATCCTCCGGGAAGCGTCCGGCCCGTGGCCCAATCACTAACAGCGCGGCCAGGGCGACCCAGCCGCCGACGCTGTGAACCACAGTCGAGCCGGCAAAATCGACGAAGCCCCGCACCCCCAGCCAGCCATTGAGTCCACCACCGTCGGCCCCGTTCCAGGCCCAGTGGCCAAAGATGGGATAGATCAAGCCTGAGACCAGCATCGCCAAGAAAATATAGCCTCTGAACTGCATCCGCTCGGCCACGGCCCCGGACAGAATGGTGACCGCCGTGCCGCAAAACATCATTTGAAAAAGCAAAAAGACGGCAAACCAGACCCCTTCTCGGCCCAAATCGGGCAGAAATGTCGAGATACCGATCCAGCCGCCGTTGGACAGGCCAAACATCAGGCCGTAACCAAAGGCCCAAAATAGAATAACGGAAATACCCAGGTCCGTTAGATTTTTGATGGCGACGTTGATGTTGTTCTTGCTGCGGGTGAAGCCGGTCTCCAAACAGAGAAACCCGGCCTGCATGAGGAAAACTAAACCGGCGCTGACCAGCACCCATAAAATATCAATCGTTGATCTATCCATAACCACACTCTGTATCGATCCAGGTTGGAATTTTTGGTAAAGAGCTTCCTATTTCTTCTCAAAGGTTTCTTCATTATATCAGATTATTAATCGAATTCAATGATCGCAAAAGTCCTAATTTTTCTTAATCTTGGTCATTGCTTCTACCTTGCAACCGTGTTACAATCTTAAGTATGGCTGATTATAAAGATTTTCTGCGCCGTCTCCATGAAAATCTAAATATTCTTCAGGAGCGGGAAGCCAAATATGGCGGCAATGCGCCTCTGGATTTGCTCCACCAAATCAAGGATCACCAAACGGCTGTTGCGCTGACCGAACAGGCGCTACAGGGTGATCTCGACGAGTCTGAGTGGCGTCAAGCTCTGAAACCGCTACTGTTAGCGGTGGAGGGGGGGCAAACCATCAACATCGGAGCCGAGACTTACGTGGCCGGGGATGTACAGGGGGACGTTATCGGCGGTGACAAAAATATTTTTGTCACCCTGATCCAGAACCATCCCTGGTCTGCGGCCACCATCGTCATTTTAATTGCCCTCAGCCTGCTGATCGTACTGGGCATCACTAATCTCCAGCCGGTCGAAGGGGCACTTTTCGCCACGCCCACCGCCACCGCTACTCCGACGCCGACGCCCGGCCCCACCCGGATGGAGCCGGAGAAGTTCGGCGTCGCCGTGGCCGACATCGGCCAGGTCGATGACCAGGGTCACGTGTCAGCCTCGGCGGATGGTCGGCGACTGAGCCAATGGATGTTCGATGAATTGCAGCGGGCTTATGAGGAGTCGGAGGTGTTGCGGGCGCAGGAGATTCAAGTTTGGCACGATAGCATGGACCCTGCTGCAAAAGGGACCACTCTGGGCTTCATTAGCTCTGACGAGGAGGCGGCGCAGTTGGCCGAGCGCATCAACGCCGACCTGGTCATCTATGGCAACATCCGGGCCGGGGAGTCGCCTGCCACCTTCGAGCCTAAATTTCACGTGGCCGGACTGCGGGGCGAAGCCAACGAGATCGACGAAATTACCGGGCCGTTTCGCCTGGGTACGTCAATTCCGCTGCGCCTGCCGCTCGATGCCAACGATCAGGTGTCGATCACGGCCCTCAGAGAACAAGTTACCCTGCGGGCCAGAGCTATGCATTGGTTCACCATTGGCTTTATCTGGGATTTGGTTGGAGATACCACCAAAGCCTTACAAACCTTCAAACAGGCTGAGGCTGATTTGAGAAGTTGGCCGGCCAAAGGGGCCGGCAAGGAAATTCTCTACTACTTCATTGGCCGTGAAGCGTTGACTCTGGGACGCTCTGAGGATGTGGCCCAGGAGTCCGGTTTGTACGATAATGCAGAAGCGGCTTTGGCCGACGCTGAAATCTATTTTCAGAAGGCCATTGACAGCAATGAAAACTATGCCCGGGGCCACATCGGCCTGGCCGGGGTCCATTACCACCGGGCGCAGCAGCAATCAGCCGTCGACCGGCTGGCGGCCAACGATTTGAACCTGGCTCTCAAGCATTACCGTCGGGCGGCAGAGAGGACAGAGGCCGAACAGAACAGCCCGGCCTGGTTGGAGGCCCATTTTGGGCTGGGCCTGGCCGCCCGGCTGGAGGGGGTGACTTACACCAACCTCGATTTGCCCGATGAGGCCGAGGCTTCATTTGATTTAGCCCTGGCCGAGTTGAAGCGGGTGATTGATCCCCTGGCCGAACAGGGGCAGCATCGGACTCTGGCCCAGGTTTATCTAGCCTTGGGCGTGACCTACAGCGAGCAGGCCAGACTCTATCATAAGCGGGGGGATATAGCAGCCAGCACCACTTCCTATGAACAGGCCCAAACCGCGTTTGAGCGCTGCCAGGCGCAGGGCGACCCGGCGCAGGGCGGCATCAGCACCGATGCGCTACTGCGTGATTTGATCGCCAGCTATTGCCAACCTTATCAACAACGGGCGGCTGAAGAACGCCGTGCCCTAGAGGAGGGACCATGATGATGCAGAGAATTCAAATGAAGCAGATACGGCGGTATGTGTGGCTGATCTTGGTAGCGGTGATGTTCTGGCGTTGCGGTTCGGCGACCGACCCCACGCCGGAAACAACCGTGACGGTTGCCCCCGACAGTGAAATTGCCACGCGGGTGGCTATCGAGCAGGCCGTGGCCGCTACCCTGACGGCTGAGGTAACGCTGCTCGAATCGACCGCCATCCCTTCCCCAACTGCCACTCTCGCCGCCGAGCCTTCTCAAGGCGACACGCTGCCTACCCCAACGGATGCCGCCGTGTCCCAGGCAGAGACGGTTGAAGCCACCTGCCGCGTTGTGGCCCAGGCCCTCAATTTACGGACCGGGCCAGGGGTCATTTACGACACTATCTTCTCCGTGCCTCTCGACACGGAACTGCGGCCCATTGCCTTCACCAACGCCGGCTTTCCGGGCGAATGGCTCCAAGGGGAGATGCCATCTAACAATAACCAGATCATTTGGTTCAGCGCCGGGCCGCAGTTTGTGGCGTGTACCATTGATGTGACCACCCTCCCTGCGGCGACGATTCCCCCCACCCCGACCCCGACCGTAACCAACACGCCTCAGCCCGATCCGCCAACACCCACGCCAACCCCGGAACCTTTTACCATTCCGCCACCCGGCGGTGGCGGCAATGAAGAAATCGCCGGGGTACTGATCTTCCCCGATTTTCGACCGGGTCAACTAAACTCCGACGATCTCGTTTTTCGAGACCGCTTGAACTTCCGAGTCGCACCTTACGACATCAACACCGGCCGCGCTGAGGATGGGGCCGGTATTGACCGGGTCGAGATTACCATCACCGACAGCGAGGGAGGGGAGCATTATCAGGAGGAAAATAACAGACCCTATTGCGCTTTTGACAGCAACGCCCCGACCTGTGACGCCTGGGTGTTTGCCGACCACAACTACTCCTGGCCCGGCGGTGATCCGATCATCAACGGTCCCCACGATGTCTTTATCCTCATCACGCCCCGCCAGGGAGAGCAGGCCAACTGGGAATTCAAGTTTGAGATCGAAGGCTCGCCCAGAGGGGGTGGCTATGGCTATGATAACGACAACTCGGCAGATTCGGGTGAGTTGGTGGCCGAACTGGCTCAAATCGGCCCCAATGAGATCGACACCACGATTGACGAGGCCCTCGTCTTCCAGGTCGTGGCCTACAACCCCGACGTGGGGAACAACGACGGCGCGGGCATCGACAGTGTCGATCTGCGTATCCTGTACAACGGCCAGGTCGTTTACGAGCGCACCGAACAAAACGCCAAATATTGCGCGTTTAGCGGCGGCGACCCGGATTGCCAGGTCTGGAACTTTGCCGACCATTATGATGAGTGGCCCAGCGGCCAACCGATTGAGAGGGGCAATCACACCCTCTGGGCGCGGGTCAACGCCGACAGTGGCCAACAGATGGAACGGGAGTGGACCATCACTATCCGATAATCGTCCGGCTTTGCTCCCGCATGTAGAGGGGCAGGGTGTAAAGCGCCCCAATGCCTTTGCCGCTAGAGCCGCTGCCCTTCCAGCCGCCAAAGCATTGCACGCCGGGCCAGGCTCCGGTGGTGGCCCCGCTGGCCCGGTTGACGTAGACCGTCCCGGATTGGATGTTGGTCAGGAACCAATCCACCTCGGCCTGATCTTCGCCGAAGAAGCCGGCCGTCAGCCCGTAGGGGGTGTTGTTGGCCCTGGTCATCGCTTCATCCAAATCCTCGACCGGCGACAGATGCAGAATCGGCAGGAATAGCTCCTCTTTGACCAATTCGTGTTCATCCGGCAGCCCTTCGAGGATGGTCGGCTGGACGTAGTACCCTTTAGCAAAATCGCCCTCGGTCAACACGTCGCCGCCATAGACGACCTGACCGTCGGCCTTGGCCTTTTCGACGCTGGCCCGAAAACGGTCGTAAGCCTCCTGACCGACGACCGTGCCCATAAAGGTGTCTCGCGCTGTTGGATCGCCCACTTTGAGCGTTTGGGCTGAGGCCACCAGCTTCTCTTTGAACTGATCGTAGACTGCTTTCTGCACATAGACCCGCGAGCAGGCCGAACATTTTTGGCCATCCATCCCAAACGCGGCCCGCGCCACGCCCTGAGCGGCTTTATCCAGATCGGCTGTTTGGGAGATGATGGTCGGGTTCTTGCCGCCCATCTCAACAATGGCCGGCCGGGGATAGCGGCCACTGCGGGCGCTTTGCAAGACTTTCATACCGACGGCGTAAGAGCCGGTGAAGGTCCAGCCATCCACATCGGGACTATCGAGGAGAGCTTGCCCCACGGTTTCGTCCGGGCCGAGGATATTGTTGAAGACGCCTGCCGGCACCCCGGCCTCGATGAACAGTTCGCTCATCTTCCAACTGGTGTAGGGCGTCTCCGGTGCGCCTTTGAAAACGACCGTGTTGCCGGTGACCAGGGCCGCCGCGACCGGCGCTGAAGAGAGGGCCATCGGGAAGTTAAAGGGGGAAATGACCACCCACACCCCGTAGGGGCGCAAAATACTGAAATTGTGTTCGGTGGGATCATCGGGGTTGAGCTTGCCCATTTCATTGAAGAAGCCCCGGTTGTCTTCCATTGAATCGGCGTAGTAGCGCACCAAATCAACCGACTCCTCCACTTCGCCCAGCGCCTCCAAGCGGCTTTTGCCCACCTCGTAGACCAACAAGGCGCTCAACTCGAAACTGCGCTCGCTCATCAGATCAGCCGCCCGGCGGAGGAGGGCCACCCGCTCCGGCCAGGGAGTCGCTTCCCAGCCGGGGGCGGCAGCTTTAGCGGCGGCGATGGCCGTCGCCACGTCAGTGGTCGTACCGCTCTGGGCCGTACACAGCTTCAGGTCGGTGTTGATGGGGCTGTATCGCTCCTCTTTCTTCTCGGCGTAAACCTCCCGGCCGTTGATGTACATCGGCACTTCCGCCCCAAGCCAACCGGTGCTGACCGTTTCGATTGCCTGATCGAAAGCCGCTTGTAGTTCCTCATTATCGGCGGACAGCGTAACATAGGTGATCTTCATTTTCTTCGCCATTGTGTTCTCCTTATCTCCGTTGATAAAATCTGAATGAAAATTCTTTAGACAATTATAGACATAGACTCATAACTCACAAGCCAGCCGGTTGGATAAGAGTGTCAAGCCGTACAATCAAAAATCAGTAGACCGCAATCGCACCCTTCGATACGATCTCGTTCCTCGATCTACTCAGGATGCTGCGGTCTACTGAAAATCTTCACGTATATTCTTCGGCGTATTGGCTGGGCGTGTAGCCGGTGTATTGCTTAAAGACCCGCGAAAAGTAGCGGACGTCGATAAAGCCGACTTGAAAGGCGACCTCGCTGATGGAAAGCTGTTGCTCGGCCAGCAGACGTTTGGCTTGCATCATCCGGTATCCGGTGTGGTACTGCTGCGGCGATTCATTCACCCATTTTCCAAAAAGCGCCCGCAAATATGAGCCGCTCACCCCGGCGACATCGGCTGTTTTGTCAGCATCAAATGGTTCGTCGTAATGTTCTCGCAGAAAAAGCAAGGCATTGCGTACCGCGTCGGGGTATTCCGATTCGGGTGGCGTGGCTTCCTGCTCGATGACGGCCAGGCGTGCCATCAGGGCAAAGACCAGACTGATGGCCAGCATCGTGTAGCCTGACGGCTTCAAGATCAACGTTTCCCGTAACTCCACAAATTTAGACTCAAGCTCGGCATCCGCCCCCACGGAGAGCCACCGCCTGCGCCCGGCAATGTGTTGCGGCCAGTCCCCCGCCAACACAAACCAATGGTAGGCTATTTCGCCCTGTCCCCGGTAAAAGAAGGGCGTCCGGGGCGGGAGAAGAAACAGATCACCGGCCTTGATTTGCACAGCCCGAGACCCAAGCTCCAGCAGGGCCGTCCCTGTGGTCTGGTAAAAACAGTGAATGTTGCCGGGTTTGTATTCAAAATCGCCGGTGACATTGTGGGGGCGGCAGTGGTATTCTCCGGCTTGCTGGACCCAAAACTCCATCGGATAGGGTAACGGCGTGCCAAAACCGGTGCGCCAATAGCGATACCGGGCCGGTCGTCGTCCCTCGGCCGTTCCGCCGGCGGTTGGCCGGGCCGGGTGTTTCATTGTCAGATTCTCCACATGCTTAAACAGATTCTTCACATCGAGCGAAGATTTTAAGCTATAATCGAGACCGTTTGAAAATTCCTGAGCCGGTTGCGAGGGCCGCCCCCATAAATTTCTAGGGGAGAGACCCGCTCAACCAATCACTTGAAAAGAATTGAGGCTTACTATGCTAAAACGTCTCGCTCTGTTTGATCGAAAAAAGTTAATACCAATCGCCCAAAGTTACCTCTTGTTGACAGTCGGAGCCAGTTTGCTGGCTATCAATTTTAATATTTTCATGGCCCCCAGCCAAATTGCGCCGGGAGGTTTAGGTGGTGTGGCCTTACTCTTCGTTAACCTCACCGGCTGGTCGGCGGGAACGATTCTGTTGGGGTTACAAGGGGTGATGATATTTGTTGGGTTCTGGTATTTAGGTCGAATTCAATTTGTGATACGCGCCCTGTACGTGTCGCTGATCTATGGTTTTGGGGTTGATCTACTCCAAGCGTGGCTACCCGCTCAGGGCATCACCGATGATTTGCTGTTGAACGGTATTTTTGGCGGTCTCATCGGCGGCATTGGCGTGGGCTTGATCTTTCGGGGGCGCAGCAGCGTGGCCGGGACCAGCGTCATCAGCCGGATTGTGCAGCTAAAAACGGGCATCCCCATCAGCCAACTCTACATTTTTATCGACGGTGGCATTATCCTGTTGCAAGCGATGGCCTTTGGTTGGGATAAGGCGCTGTATGGAGTCATCATGCTCTTTATCTACGGGCTCGCCGCTGATTATGTCCAGGAAGGACCCAGTGTGGTCAGAACAACGTTTATCGTGACCAACGAACCGGACCTGGTGGCCAAGACCCTGTTTGAGCAACTGCGTGTCGGCGTGACCGCCTGGCATGGGACCGGCATGTTCACGCACCGACAGCGGACCATCCTGTTTTGTACGGTCAGCCGGGCCGAAATCGGTACGCTCAAGCAAATTGTCACCCAATCCGACCCAACCGCTTTTGTCACCGTCGGGCATGGTCATCAGGCCATCGGCGGGGTCGTGCGACGCCCCGAGCCGGCTCGCAAACCGACCGGCGTCCGTAGTCCACAATCAGAAGCGTTACAACAACATACGCCGGCATAACGTTGTCCC
>CAZWZZ010000048.1:0-16528 GCA_964638395.1 uncultured Caldilineaceae bacterium | reverse complement strand
TAGTTTTGCCATTTGACTTTTCCTTTCTTTGCTTAACTTGTGTCCAAAAGCCTTACATCTGCTATAATTTGGAATAATCACCCAAAATTCTGCTTGATTACCCATACAAGCACGATCTGACGCACTTGAACCAGGCCATAGAGACCAGGAGTTTGCCAATGAATCTGTTAAGAACTATCCAGCAAGAAGAAGACCCGGCGTGGATCGACTTCCTTTTCAAAGAAGGTCCCCACGTCGGCCACGATGTTCCCCAATATCCCCCCAGTTTTCCCCTCTCATTTGAACTACACCAAGATGTCAAAGGAGAGTATTTGTACGTTGTCTATCGCGCCAAAATCATCGGCTATGGTCCCATTCGGGAGGTGTTTCGGCGGCACGCTGAAACCGAAGTCGGCAGCGACGGGCAGATCGTCGAGGCCGGGGATTTGGTGGTTGTGGATGGGGCGCTACAGCGCATGCCTTTCAGCCTGCCTTGCCAGGGATTTCCCAATGTGCGCTATACCGCCGCCACCCTGCACGAACTCAGCCCGGCTGCCGCGCTGGCCGAAATCCAAAAGCTCAACCTGATGCCGGTCTAGGCACCGGCCTTATCTTGGGAAGGGCGCTTAAATAAATTACCCAGTTCAATGCTTCGTGATAAAACGTAATGCGTAAAACGTAAGGCATTTCTGAGTAGATCATTACATTTTACGTTTCACGTTTTAGGGGGGGCAGGAAGGAAAACGGGTAAGTTATTTGATTCTCATTCCTTAGCTATCGCCGGGGTCTCGAATAGGAATGACCAAGCCCCGACATTCTTGGGGCGAGTCTTGTTGGGTGATTACTGTTACACCCGCACGTGATCCGATCGGCACAGGCGTTTCGACCTTGACCCAATTCAGTTGGGCCACGGCTTCGCCGGTATCCTCGAAATATTCCATTTTCAGGGCGGTGATGCCGCCGGGCACATCCACTTTCTGGGTAAAGGTTTCCTGGGCCTGCACCCGCCAGGCGTCGATTTGCAGCTCGCCGTTGACGAATAGGCGAGCGCCATCGTCACTGGTCATTACGAAACAGTAGGTTCCGGCGGACAGATCGACCGTCCGTCGCCAGCGGGCCGAAAAGCGATCAACACCCACCGTCTCCGGGGCGGGGGAGCTTTGGCCCCAGTTGAAGTCGATTTTAGGCTCAGCGCGGGTCAGAATCGGGTCTCCCTCGAGGGTGGGGTTGTTGAAATAAGCCGCTTGCCAGTTGTCAACCGCCTGGCTGACCCGCTGCCAGCGGAGTTGGGCCAGGGCCTCCCCCTGCTCCTCAAAATATTCCATCCGTAGCGAAACCGAGTCGCCCGTCAGCCGTACCTCTTCGCTGTAGGTGCGGGGCGATTGCACCTGCCAGGCATCGATCAGCAGCCGGTCATCGACCCACAGCCGCCCGCCATCATCGACCGTCATCGTGAACCGGTACAGGTCGGGGGGCAGGTCGATAGTTTGGGTCCAGCGTACCGAAAAATTATTCCGATTGATCTGGCTCTGGGCCGGGGATTGCAAGCCCCAATCGAAGTCGATTTCGATGTCATCCCGCACCAGGCTCGGTTCGCCGCTGAGGGCGGCGTTGTTGAAATAGGCCCCCCGCCAATTCCCCTCGCCGGGACTTTGGGCCGCCGCTGGTGTGGGAAATAGGGATGGAGAAAGTAGAAGCAGCCAGATGAGCGCTATTGTTAAACCGGTGAGAATGGTCCAGCGCTTCATCATTACGCCGTCACCCGCAGCTTGTTGTCAACTGCCGCCACCCCGTCCAGATCACTGACCACGGCATAGAGGGTGGCGATATCCTGCTCACTGGGGACTGTGCCCGACAATGTGGCCACGCCATTCTCAACCTTGATTTCAACGTCGGTCAGATGGCCGGTCTCACTGTTGTTCCGCAGGGCCAGGTCGATTTTTTCGAGCAAATCGAAATCGTTGTCATCGACGCGGGCCGGTACTTTTCGAGCCTCGACCTCACCCGCCTCCATACTGGGGGCGTACCCGGTGGCTATTTCAGCCCCCTGCGGATCATCGCCTCGTTGTACCGGCGGGTCCGTCGGCGGGGTGTAGGTCAAGCCCTGTTCCTGAGCATGGTAGGGATTCAGGGTGTGGCCGTCGCTATGCTGCGTATCAAATTTTTCCTCTTTGGCCAGTTCGGCCTCGATATTGGCTTCTTTCGCTTCCTCTGCTTCGAACTTATTGTGGTCGATGAGCAGATCGTTAGTTTCGCGGCGTTCTTCGCGGGGGTCGGTATTGACGCGGGGTTGTTTATTCTTTTTGTCAGCCATAGTATCTCCTCATGGTGGTTGTTTGTAAATGTGTTATAAGCGTTTACTCCCTCCCTCAAGCAAGGGCGGGAAGTGAACGTTTACGACCGCAGCATCCTGAGTAAATCGAGGAACGAGATTGTATCGAAGGGTGCTGCGGTCTACTGAATTGTCAATCATTTTTATCCTAACATTTTCAGCCACGTTTAACCACGCCAATCCAAGCAATTTAGCCACAAAAAAAGAGCTATTTTCGAATAGCTCGTGTGGATGATACTTCTGAAAATTATCGCCCAGGTGGGCTATTGTGACCATACAGGTCTGAATTATATCACCCACTTTGGACAGTAAAATCACCCACCTCGGTCTAGGCAGCCGGCTGATAACCTGTTATCCTTGAATCAAGGCAATTTCAAGATTTAGATCAGTCACATTGGCACCACGTAAAACGTAAAGCGTGAAACGTAAATGGTTATGGGGCAAAAACGTTACGTTTTTCGTTTTACGCTTTACGGATGTACTAAATGCTTTGTTTGAAATTGAGGAGGTAACTATGTGGAGAGATTTTTTATCACGCTTACCCAGCAACATTTCCGGGGCCAGGCGCGTTGATGACGGCACGGATGACCATAGACTGTCAGACGAACCGGCCTCTAAAAATTTATGGGTACCGTATCTCATCGTTTTCATTCTATTCTTGCTGATTGTGGCCGTGCCTGTGGTGCTGTATATAGTTTATTTCTAAACGGACTGAGGCAACCGCACAAAGCTGTCTCCGATCCCCTGTGGAGACTCAAGCCCCAGGACGGCTAAACACAACGGCACGACGTCAACCGAGCGGGGATGAGCAGGCAGCGTCACCCCGTCCGCGGCCCCGGCCAGGATCAGCGGCATCAGGGAGTCGCTGGCGTGGAGCGCCCCGTGGGAGCCACCGCCGGCGTGAACCGACATCTCCTCGCGGGTAAATTCATACCCCGGCCGGGCGGTCAACCAGAGATGGCCGCCGGTGGGGCAATCCAGCCCGGTGGCGATACGCTCGAAGGCGTTCGGATAGTCGGGGAATGTCAGGATGTTGTTGGGCGATAGCTGCCCGTCAACTACTTCTAAATCCCCCTGCCATTGCCAATGACGGCCATAGACATCCTCACCCCGACCGGCTCCAGCTTCGACCGGCCGGAAAACCAGGTGACCCCGATCCGCCGTTTTGACAAAATAACCCGCCCTATCTTCTTCCAACAGGGCTTGTCGCCCCATTACCTGATCCACCCGCTCATCACTTAACAGTCGCTCGATAATTGGCTCGACGTGGGCCGGGTCCGGCTGTTTGAGATAAATCTGGCCCATCCGTAGATTGGGGCAGATAATGACCTGATCCTGTGTCCGCCACGATTGATTAGGCGGGGTCACTGAGAAATCGGCCAGCAGTTCATCCAGGGGGATGCCCGCTCTGTCCGCATTATTTTTGATGTCGCTCTGGGAATGATCGCCGGTGATGACCAGACAATACTCGTCGAGCGTCTGGGCCAGGCCGCCGCACGCTGCGAAGAATTCACCCAGTTTTTGATCCACAGCTTCTACGGTCGGTAAAGCCCCGACCGGTCCTTTCTGGTGACTGGCATAATCATTATCGGGGAAATAGGCCAGGGTAAAATCGGGCAGCGCCTTCTTTTCGGCTAACTTGATGAGGACATCCGCCGTGTGATCGTCATTAAAGCCGAACCGATTGAGAGGGCCACCGCTCGTATCCGAGGCGAAAACGCCGTCGATGATGGGCAGAAAGTCGCCCAGGCCCAACAGCGTTGGCCCACAAATTTTGTCGGTGGAAGGCGCCACGGCCAACATCTTGAGCATCTGCGGCGTATTGAGCTGGTGGGCCACATCCCCCCGAAAGATAGGGTAATTGATAGAAGCGGATTGTAAGCCCTGGCGCTCCACCCGTTGGAAGATGGTCTTGGTCTGCAACCAGTGGTGGTTGAGGCGAATGACAAAATCCTCCAAAAATTCATCCAGCCCTTTGCTTAAAATCATCCACAAATCTGTGCTGTAATAAACCGTATGGGCCGTTTCGACATCATACCAATGGGTCCCGGCGATACCGTGTTCATTCGGATACCGGCCGGTAACGAGCGACGGCGTGGCGGCGTGGGTAATGGAGGGGAAAATAGTCACACAGTCGGGCGCATAGTGACCCGCTTCAGCTAACGCCTGAAGATTGGGTAACCGGCCCTCTTCCATCGCCGGCAACACTACCCGTGAGGTCAGGGCGTCGATGATAATCAGAATAACTTTTTTCATCAGTTGCCTCCTTCATCTCTTTTTCACAGTTTAACCCCGATCTCACCCGGCGGGCAATTTTTCGATTTTTTTTAGCTGGCTGATTTATGTAACCGGCGATGGGTGCGCCACAACAACCTCAGAAAATTGAGGGTGTGCCGGAGCGGATTGATGTGGCTCGTTTCGTCTCCGTAGATCGTGCGAATCGGAACCCAGGCCAATCTGAAATTCTGTTCCACACAAATAGTTATCATCTCCACTTCAAATTCAAAGCCTTGCTCGTGAGAGAGCAGCAGGGTTTCGATCAGGGGCCGGCTAATCAGCCGGTAACCGGATTGGTTATCGGGGATAGATTGGCCCATAATCCAGGAAAAGGTGTGACGACCAACCCAGTTGCTCACCCGCCGGAGCGGGGGCATCTCCCGAAAGCGGCGGCGGCCAATGACCAGATCGGCTCCCTGGTGACGAAAGGCGGCCAAAAAGTGGGGGATTTCCAGCGGGTCGTGCTGGCCGTCGGCATCCAGGGTTACGACGGCCTCATACCCTTCGGCCACGGCCCAACGCAACCCCGTTCGTAAGGCCGCCCCTTTGCCCTGGTTGGCCTCATGTTCGACAACGTTGGCCCCACTCCGGCGGGCTGAGATGGCGGTTCCATCATCCGAGCCGTCATCGACGACCAAAACCGGTAAATGGGCCTTGGTTTTAAGAATCACGCCGGCAATGGTGGCGCTTTCGTTATAAGCGGGGATGAGAGCTACTACGTTTGGAAAATCACTTTTTTGAAAAGGCATGCTGGCGCTTCTTTCTGCCCATTAGACAACAGCCACCTGCTAGTATAAAGCGGGTGACTGCCGCCTTGAGGCGAGTAACGACTAATTTTGGCTAGGCTCGTCGAACCAGCCCCATCACCAAAGAGATAATGAAAATTATCAAAAAGGCGAAGAACAGAATTTGAGCAATCGAAGAAGCAGCACCGGCGATGCCCCCAAACCCAAGAACGGCGGCGATCAAGGCCACCACGAGAAATATAATCGACCATTTTAACATTTGAAACTCCTTTCCGTATCTTTAACAAAAAATAAAAATTGATGAATTTCTTCCTGTCATCAGTATAGAACCCAATCCGCTTTTACCCTACACTAAAACGGGCTATCCTCGGCATCCGGCTAGGCGTATCTTTCAATCATTCTGATAGCTACGACTCACCAACTTTTCTCACCCACATGGGCTATGCCATTCGATCTCAACCGCTTGCCCCACTATATCTTCGATGTAGAGCTATTAAAAATTAGCGGCAGCCTCCTCAAACGCCGTTTCAAGTTCCTGTAGCGAATCGTTGATGCCTGTGGCTAAATCTTGCCAGGCGGCTTCGCCGGACCCTTCCAGTTGCTCCAGTTGTTGGTCGATCTCGGTCGTTTGTTGGCGCAGGTCGGCCACATTTTCCCGCAGTTCCGCCGCGGCGGCCTCATCCAACTGCTCCGTTTGGGCTTCCAGTTGGTCGATCTGGGTGTTGATCTCGGTCAACTCTTGCGAAACCTCTTGCTGGAACTCCTGGCTCTGTTCGTAGGTGTAGGCGTCCAGTTGTTCCATATTCACATCAATTGCAGACTCAAGCTCCTGCGCTTCCTGAGCCGTTTCCTGGATCGCTTCTTCCGTTTCCTGTTCGATTTCTGCCCCAACCAGGCCAAAGGTCGCCCCGATCTGGTTGAGTGAATCATTCAATTCGGCCAGAGAGGTTTCGATACCGACCTCTAAATCTGCCCAGGTTTCGACACTGGCTGCCTGCAAGTCATCCAGTTGCTGCTCGGCCTGGGCGGTTTGTTCCCGCAACGCAGCCAACTGTTCGTTTAACTCGGCCTGGGCGGCTTCATCTAACTGGGCCGCTTGCGCTTCCAGTTGGTCGATTTCTTGGTTGAGGTCGCTCAATTCCTGGGCCGCTTCCTGTTGGAACTGCTCACTCTTGAATTCGGCGTAATTTTCTAAGGCTTGGGTTGCCTCTTCCGCTTCCTGCTCCACCTCGGCGGCGGTCACCGGCTCCTCTTGAGCCTCTTGATCAGCGGCACAGGCCGTCAAGACAGACAGCGCGGTGATCAGGCTGATGATAAAAAATACTCTTAGTTTCTTCACTCTGTTCTCCTTTCGTGTTCAATAAGTTTTCCACATATACCATGATAAAGGCATAGCCTCCTCACCGCTATACTAAAACGAGCGATTGTCATTCAGGTAACAGAGTATGTTGAGATAGCCCTACTGGGGGAATTTTGTTGGCCGAAATACGCTAGGTGAGCTATTGCTGAGGAACGAACCGATGGGGTACAATGAGGAAAGAGTGAATCCAATTTTGTCAACCAAATGTAAAGGATTGAAGAATGTCAACGTATGATGCCGTGATTATTGGAGCCGGACAGGCCGGTGGCCCCCTCTCCTCGGCCCTGGCCGGGGCGGGTTGGAAAACAATGTTGGTCGAACGGGAGGCTGTGGGCGGAACCTGCATCAATTGGGGCTGTACGCCCACCAAAACGATGATTTCCAGCGCCCGCGTGGCCCACCTGGCCCGGCGGGCGGGCGATTACGGCGTCCACACCGGCTCGGTGTCGGTCAACCTGGCCGAGGTGCGGCAGCGCAAGCGGGATATTGTGGACAGCTTCCGCAGCAGTAGCCGCCAGGCCATCGAGGAGAGCGAGGCTGAGTTAATTTTTGGCGAGGGCCGCTTCACCGGTCCCAAAACTTTGGAGATTGCCCTGCGGGCGGGGGGCACGCGCCAGGTTGAGGCCGACAATATCTTCATAAATACCGGCAGTCGGCCCCGTATCCCAGAGATCGACGGCTTGGACCGGGTCCCTTATCTCGATTCCACCTCGATTATGGAGCTGGGAACCACGCCGGAGCATCTGGTCATCATCGGCGGGGGCTACATCGCCCTGGAGTTTGGGCAGATGTTCCACCGCTTCGGCAGCCGGGTGACCATTCTGCAACGGGGCACGCAACTGATGAGCCGGGAAGATGAGGACGTCGCCGAAGCGATGACCGACATGCTGCGGGATGAGGGCCTCGACGTTTGGTTGGAGGCTGAGACCCAGGCCGTAACGCAGGATGGGGAGCAACTGACCTTGAGCGTCAACACGCCGCAGGGTGAGCAAACTCTACACGGTTCCCATCTGCTCATCGCGGCGGGCCGGGTGCCGAACACACCGGCCCTGAACCTGGCCGCCGCCGGGGTCGAAACCAGGCGGGACGCGGTGCAAGTCAACGAGCGGCTGGAGACGAACGTCCCCGGCATCTACGCCCTGGGGGATGTCAAAGGCGGCCCGGCTTTTACCCACATCTCCTACGACGATTTCCGCGTCCTCCGCACCAATCTCCTGGCAGAAGGGCAGGCCACCATCAGCGACCGGCCCGTGCCTTACGTCCTCTTCACCGATCCCCAGTTGGGGCGCATCGGCTTGAGCGAGGGCCAGGCCAAGGATGAAGGGCGCAACTATCGGGTGGCCAAAATGCCGATGGCTTATGCCGCCCGCGCCCTGGAAGTGGATGAAACGACAGGCTTGATGAAGGCCGTCATCGATGCCGATAGCCAACAAATTTTGGGTTTTGCTATGCTCGGTATCGAGGGGGGCGAGATTATGGCCGTGATCGAGGTGGCTATGCTAGGCGGCTTGCCCTACACCACCCTCGAACAGGCCGTTTTCGCTCACCCCACGTTGGCCGAGAGTTTGAACAATTTGTTTGGGATGATAGGGGACTCTTGACAACGGAAATTTAAGCCAATTGTAAGGCAAGCGTAGCCCCGGTTCGTTTATCACCTTCATCACCTCACCGCCATCACCTCATCACCGATGGTCAGGATCAAAATGCCCTGCCGATTGGCATTTGTCATTCGAGCAGATAGGGGGGGTTGCCGTTGCTGTGATCGGTCATCAGCGGCAAGGTGAAACCGAAGACACTCCCCCGACCTTCAATGCCTTCACTCTCGACGTAGGCGTACCCGCCCAGCTTTTCGATAATGCGTTGAACGATGGATAACCCCAATCCGTGTCCCTTCACCCGCTCCTTGCCCAGGCGACGGAACGGTTTGAAGAGGAGATTTTGCTCTTCGGGGGTCAGGCCGGGGCCATTATCGCTGACCCAAAAACGGACCATATCCCCCTCGGCTGCCGCCGCGCCCAACTCCAGCCGGGGTGGATTACCGCCATATTTCAAGCCGTTGCTAATGTAATTGACCCACACTTCCTCCACCCAGGGCGCATAGCCCAGGGCAATGGGCCACTCCTCCGGGACGATGATTTCGGCTTGCCGCTCTTCGATCATCGCGCTGAGGCGGATCTGGCTCTCCTGGACCAAATCTCGCATATCAATGGGTTGTAGTTCGACCTCCTCTTGTCGCAGACTGGCCAGCATCAACAACTCCTGGATGATTTTGCTCATCTTGGTTCCGGTCTCCATAATCTTCTCCAGATAGAGCATAATTTCATCCATGGCCATAATATCATAATGTTTGTTGAGCGCCCCGGCGAAACCGATCATCAAACCGAGCGGGCTTTGCAGGTCGTGGGCGACGGTGTGGGCGAAGGCATCCAACTCCTCGTTGCGGGCCTGTAGCTCCTCGGCGTGACGCCGCAGAGCCTCCTCCGCCTCCTTGCGGCGGGTGATGTCTTGGACGACGACGGCGGCAAAGCTGGTCAAGGTCAGTTGGCGGCGGGTCGTCTGGCTGGAAATAGGCCGAATTTGAACATACAGATAGCGATTGATGTTACTATCATTCGTCTCAAATATAATCGACTCCCCCTGAGCCAACTTATCCCGCACATTCGGCCAGTCGATCTCCAAGTTTAGCAAATCTTGCAACGTGCGGCCCCGGACATCCAAAACGTTTATCAACTCCCACCGTTCGACCGTCCGGTTGGCCCGAATAATACGGCCATGAAAGTCGAGCAGACAGACGAACTGGTTCAGCGAGTCAACGGTGGTCTCCCACTCCTGTTTGGCCCGTTCGATCTGAACCAGATTGCGTTCCAACTCTTTTTCGGCCCGGCTTTTCTCATCGGCCAGGCGACGCTGCATCAACACCTGCTCGATGACGCTGGTCAGTAGTTCCAGGTAGCCCCCATCTTCATCTTTGATGATGTAGTCGCTGGCCCCCAGACGCATGGCTTCGGCAGCGGCTTTTTCCTCGCCGGCACTGGCGACGACAATCGTCGAGGTCGGTTTTTCAACCGTGGTCGATAAGGTGCGGATGATCTCCAACCCATCCTGCGTGGAAACGGCCTGATCGACAATGACGACATCATACATTTTCTGGCGACACATCTCCAGACCGTCGTAATTATTGGAAGCTGTCTCTACCTTGTAACCGGCTTCTTCGAGTTTATGTTGAAAGAAGCGGGTGGTTGTTACGTCGTTGCGAATATAAAGGATGCGGATCAATTCGGGGGATGACATACTACGACTCCTTGTCTGGTCCAAATGAAAGGCGTTTTTGAGTTTCTAATAGATTGGTTAGTTGATCGGTGGGTAAAGGTTGGCTATATAAAAACCCTTGAATTTCATCACAGCGTTGGAGGCGCAGGAACTCCAACTGCTCCGGGGTGGAAACTCCTTCGGCGACGACACGGAGTTTGAGGCTATGGGCCATGGTGATAATAGCCCGGATAAAAGCGGCATCGCCGGCTTCTCGGGTCATATCTTTGATGAAGGATTGGTCAATTTTCAGGATGTCGATGGGAAAATGTTTGAGAACGCTCAACGAGGAGCCGATGCCAAAATCGTCGATGGCCACGCTAACGCCCAAAGCCCGCAGGTCCTTGACAATGTTTTGGTTATAGTTACTGTTGAACTCGACAAAATTTTCGGTGATCTCCAGGGCCAGGCAAGCCGGCGGCAAGCCGGTATCATTCAATACTTCCCCGACCAGGTCCGGTAATTCCTTCTCTTCCTGGCGGGCCAGAACAGAAGCTGTCGGTTTTTTGAATTGTTGGGGAGAGACGTTGACGGCCATCCGCAGGGAGGTGTAGCCGGCCTTGTGCCAGGCCACGGTCTGGGCACAGGCGGTGCGTAATACCCAGGTCCCCATGGCTACGATCATGCCCGTTTCTTCGGCCAGGGGGATGAACTCGCCGGGGTTGATAATACCCTGGACGGGATGCCGCCAGCGTAAGAGGGCCTCGACGCCGCTAATCTGTCCAGTTTCCAATGAAACAATCGGTTGATAATACAACTCAAAATCTTGCCGGTCGATGGCCCGGCGCAGTTCCGACTCCAACTGCCAGACTGCCACAGCGTGGTCCCGCATGCCGATATTGAACACCTCGTGCCGGGCACGCCCTTTGGCCTTGGCCTGATAGAGGGTGGTATCCGCATCCCGCAGAATATCCTGCGGCCAATCATAGCCGATGGAGCTGTAGGCAATGCCGATGCTGGCCGAGGTAAAGACTTCATGCTCGGTGATTTTGACCGGTTTGGCCAGCTCATTCTGGATACGAGTGGCAATATCGGTGGCTTCCGTGGGGTCGGTAATGCCATCCAGCAAAATAGCAAATTCATCCCCACCCAGACGCGCCACTATATCCTCCGTCCGCAGATATTTCTGCAACCGGCGAGCTACGGCAATCAGCAATTGGTCGCCGGCCAGATGGCCCAAGCTGTCATTGATAACTTTGAAACGATCCAGATCGAGAAAGAGAACGGCAAATAGATACTCCTTATCCTCTTTGGCCCGCTCGATAGAGCGTTCCAGATTTTCCATAAAGAGCGTCCGGTTTGGCAGACCGGTCAAAGCATCGTGCCAGGCGCTGTGCATCAGCTTCTCTTCGGTCAGCTTCCGTTGGGTGATGTCGATGCCGGTGCTGATGATATAATCAACCAGCCCTTCGCTGTTGGGCAGTATCGTATTCGACCAGGCTACAAAACGTTGGCGGCCCTCTTTGGTGATAAAGCCGGTTTCATACTCCCGGCGCGGTTCACCCTGCCGCAACGCCTCGAAATTCTCTTTGACCAGATCGACATCATCGGGCGGGAGGAATAAATCCCACAGATACTCCCCTTTGACTTCATCAAAACGGTAGCCACTGATACGCTCGCAGGCCCGATTGAAGCGGATTATTTTGCCCCGGGGGTTGAAAATCATCACCAACGCTTCAGCTGTATCCAGAATGGCCGACACAAAGTTACGCTCCTGCTTGAGCGCCCGCATCCGGGCCGTGATTTCACCCCGGGCCTGATCGTACAGGCGAGCATTTTCCAGAGCGATGGCTGCCTGGCTGGTAAAGGCCTGGAGGCGTTCGGCGTCGATCTGGCTAAAAAAGCCGGGATTGGCGCTATCGACATTCAGGAAGCCGATAATGGCTTCGTGTGTATTTTTATGATTTTTGGGGACGTTGGTGGGCAGGGCCACAATGGGGATGGTGGCGTAGGATTTTATCCAATCCTGCTTGGAGTGACGAACCCAGGCATCGTCGCCGACGATGTAGGGTACAGCCAGGGGCCAGCCTGTATCACGGACTCTGTTCAGGGTAGGGATGTCGGCGATATCGAAGGCGGCGGAGGCTATCGAGTCTTCGCTCCCAAACTGCCGATAGCCGTGCCAGCGAGAGACGCGGGCTACATTGCCGTCGATGAGCATAATACAGGTCGCGTCGTGGGAGGTGATGCGGTTGACCTGATCCAGAATGCGGTCCAGGACTTCATCATAATTGAGGGTACTGCTCAATACAACGGCCCCTGCCCAGCGTAACGTTTCGGACAACACCTGCTGGCCTTGTTCCTCCGAAAGACGATTTTTAATGGTCGGTTCTTCTTTATCATCATAGAGAGTGCGTCGCAGTAAGACTCGATCAATCACTTCTGGCATCAAATCCAAATAGCGACGTTTCATATCCTTGACGATGTAATCGTCGGCCCCCAGCTTCATTGCTGCTACAGCCGTTTGTTCATCGCCACTGCCGGTCAAAATAATCGTCGGCGGGATTGGCCCCTTGGCGGCCAGAATACGTAAGACATCCAGGCCGTTGTAGATCGGCATTTTGTAATCAGCCACAACGAGGTCGTAGGTATCGGCATCATACAGGGCCAAGCCCTGTTCACCATCCTGGGCCAGGTCTACTTGATAACCGGCTAACTCCATTCTTCGTTTGAAGAGACGGGCTAAACCAACCTCATCCTCCATATAAAGAAGGCGAGGCCGGTGACTATTGAGGGCAAGTTGTGTTGGGTCGGGTTTGTTTTTGAGAGTCATCACGTTGGGGTATCGGTTCTGTTGGTCCGGTTATTATAGTATCACAAATATCTCTATTTGTGACGATATTTTTGAGAAAATTTAATGATTTTAAGATAATTGCAAAATTCTTTGCACATTTTCCCCTAAAATCAAGGCCAGGGCAGCTTCTTCTAAGCCGGCAGTGCGAATCTCGGTCAACAAATTTATAAATTCCGGGTGGCGGGTCCGGCGTGGATAGAGCAGCAGCGGATAATCCGAACCGTACAGCACTTTCTCCGCGCCGACGACCTCGACGACCGATTTGTAGACGAGCGGTTGGTAGAGCAACGGCACCGCCGCCGTATCATAATAGACGTTCCGCATAATTTTTTTTAGGCGGGGGTTAAGCTCATAGTAGGGCAACAATCCCCCCAGATGGGCTAAAATCAGCGTGAGATCGGGATATTGCTCGGCCAGCCAGACATACTCCCGAAGGGGCGTGTAGGCCCGGCCCGGATAGTCGTGGCCGACCGGCTCCGCGCCGTGCAAACAGAGGGGAATGTCCAGGCTAATGGCTAATTCGACGACGGCCAGAAAGGCATCGTCCCGCATCGAATGGGTTTGAGCAGCGGGCAAAATTTCACCAATGCCACACAGTCCGTTATCAACAGCCCGCTTCACCTCATCCAGCGCGGCCTGCCCGGCCAACGGCTGCACCGTGGCAAAGGCCAGCAGGCGATCAGGATATTGCCGGCACCAGTCGATATACCAATTATTTTGGGTGACACAATTGTGGTGATGTTGAAAGTAGATGCCTTGCAGGACGACCTTATCAATCCCGGCGGCGTCCATATCGGCGATGAGTTGCTCCACCGTGGCCCAACCCTGGATCGACTTGCCGGTGGGGGTATCGCCCACCAGCGCCCCCCAATAGGGTTCATCGACACGCCGCGCCCAGGCAACCGGGTCGGCATAAACATATGGGGGATAGAGGTGGATGTGAGAGTCGATAACCATAATGTTAGGGTCGTTTGGATAAATCCCGTTAAATCGCTGCCGATATTTTTCGCACACTTTTGCTAAAAAAATTATAACATAGGATAATCATTTGGGTCGAGTCGCGGATGAAAATCTTTTTTGGGGTTGTCAGCAATACCTATCCTCTGGTATACTGTTCTTAGCAAAGTAAAGCCACACCCGCGGACTCGCTCTGCATCTAATGATATAATCCCCTTCATCTATATGTCTATAAGGTAAATAGCCTATTGGCTGTGATGTGTGTCTCAATAAAATATCAGATAGGCAGGATACACGCACCTTAACCCAATCCTTACCGTACGGTCAAGCAATGAAGGCACATACAACAAATCTCAAATTATCGACCTCCGTCTGGCAAATCTTGTACAGAATCGATATGCTTCTGGGGCAAACATTAACCTGGATAGACCGCCTGGAAACGCTCAATACCATTCTATTAGAAGAACTTGATGTGGAGGCCGTCTGGCTGCTGACGTTGCCCCCTTTGCCGCCGACCGCTTGCGGGGCGATGCGGACACCGCTGGTCATTGCGCCACAAGCCCAGGTGCGCGTGACCGACCAGGCTCCGCCGCTGGGAGAGAATTGGCCGGCCTCCGACACGCTCCTGGGTCAAGCCTTGTCTCGTAAACAACCCTGTTTTGCCGATCCCCAAAATGTCAACGGCATGGCCGGCTCCGATTTGGGAGACATTCTTTTTGATACGTTTGATGCCCGTCCGGCTGCCGTCGTCCCGCTATTAGCCAATAAGATCGTCGTGGGCGCTCTCGTCGTCGGCACTCACGAGCCGGCCACCTTGCCGCTCTCCGACGATACAAAAGGTCTCCTCAACTACTTGGGCGATCATCTGGGCACAAATCTACACAATGCCCATCTTGTCGAGCAATCTCGACGCCATAACAACGCCCTCAAAACGCTCAACCTGATCGCCCACACCATCACCTCCAGCCTCGACATCGACGAAGTGATCCAACGCACGATGGCCGGGATTAATGAACTGCTAGAGGTTGAGGCCGGGTCAATGCTGCTGGTTGATGAGGCAACGCAGGAACTTTATTTCAAAATCACCCTGCGCGGGGAAAATAAGCAGATCACCTCCTTCCGGCTTGGTCCCGACGAAGGCATTGCCGGTTGGGTAGTCAGCCACAACCAACCGGCCATCGCCAATAACCCCACCACCGACCACCGCTTCTCTCGCAAAATCGACCAGGCTATCGGTTTCAAGACCAACAATGTCTTGTGTGTGCCGCTTCTGGTTCAGGGCCAACCCATCGGTGCCCTCGAAGTTCTCAACAAACGGCGCGGCCCCTTCGATGAGGCTGATTTGGAATTGCTGATGTCGATGGCGGCTTCGCTGGGGATCGCTTTGGAAAATGCCCACCTGTACGAAGCCGTTCAGGAGCGGGCACGGCGCAACGAAGTCATCAACCAGATTACCACGGCCATCAACACCGCCCACGGTCTGGCCGATCTCGGTCACGTTATTTTTAACGAGTTAAACCAGTTGATACCGCTCGATCATATCAGCCTGGCTCTTGTTGATAATACCCGCGAACATCTACAGCAATGGCATTTTGGCGCACAGCATCGCTGGGACACGTCCACTATCGTTCCGCGCCACGGCTCGGTTGTGGCGGATGTCATCGCCACCGCTCAGGCCCGGGTTGATCGGGACATCACCTCCCTCGCGCCTGATGCGACGCACCCCGATTATCAACCTTTGCTGGCTCACGGTATCAAATCGGCAATGGCCATCCCTTTAACGACCAAGCGCACGCCTTACGGCTGTCTCATTCTGGGACACCGTCACGTGGGAACCTATGGGGCGACCGACCTCCATTTGTTAGAGCAACTTGCCCCCCAACTGGCCGTGGCCATTGAAAAGAGCCGAATGCTCGATGTGATGGAACAGCACAACGCCGAACTCAAACGCCTTAACCACTTGAGTGAAATGTTAGCATCTGTGACCGATCTTGGCCTGATTGTGGAGATGACCCTCAATATGCTGCCCCGGTTGTTACCTGGCGATGTGCATGGGCTGATTCTGACCGGAGAGCAGGGGGCCTATCTGGGGCTGGCGACGCCCCGTGACTTTCCCCACACCGACCAACTGAGCGAAGCGATGCACGCCACCTTTGCCGAACTGCGCGAAGGGGGTAGCCCGATTCAAACGTTTTCCACCAAATATATCAGCGGCGAGACCTCCGTAGCTGCCGATTGGCAACCCGTTGTGGAGTCACACCTGCCGATTTTAACCCGGCTGGGCACCATCGGCCTGATTTACACCGCCTCCGGGCGCAACGAAACCTTCAGCGATGAGATGTGGCGCACTTTTTCCCTGATCGCCTCGCAGATTGCGGCGACGGTGGAAAATGCCCGCCTCTTCCAGCAGGTCGAGCAGGAAAAGGCTCGCCTGGCCGCTATTCTGGCCAGCAGTACCGACGCGGTTCTTGTCGTCAACCGGGATGGGCGGATCGTTCTGGACAACCCGACCGCGTGGCAGATTATGGGTGTTGAGGAGTCGCAGAGCGGCAATCTTCTCGTTGACAGCACCCAAAATCGTAAGCTCGTAGAGTTATTTGAAAAATCGGGACAGGGCGGCGAACCGACCGGCGAGATCCCGCTGTTGGATGGGCGAACCTTCTTCGCCAATTTATCCCCGGTGACCGTTGGCAAAAATGGTGTGATCGGCTCCGTGGCTACGATGCAAGATGTCAGCCATTTCAAAGAGCTAAACCAACTCAAAACGGATTTCG
>CAZWZZ010000047.1:8346-16586 GCA_964638395.1 uncultured Caldilineaceae bacterium | reverse complement strand
ATCTCTCAATTTTACACCTGTTGCCCCTCTTTTGCTTATTTGAAAGGTATTGGGGTTAGGGCTGCTAATGTTTCCAGTAAATCACGCTCCCTGGCGCAGCCACCAGGTCTGTCCGATCCAACTCGGCTGCCATCGCCAACAGGGCCGCTCGATAGTTGGCCTCCAACAGACCACCACGATTTTTGATTGGATAGAGGCTTGTGGTAGAATAAACCAAACGATGATGTGGTCTTAGCCCAAAGATAGAGATGAAACGTGCCTGAAATATCGCGGTTTTACGGGATCATTATTACGATGTATTATGAGTTTGGTCGTCATCGACTGCCTCACTTTCACGCCCGCTTTGGCGAGTACAAGGCCAGTTTCACGATCAACCCTCCAGCTTTACTATCCGGGGCAATGCCCAGAAAGCAACAAAACCTCATTCTGGCCTGGGCTGAACTGCACGGCGAGGCGTTGCTGGAAAATTGGCAACGAATCGAGCAAGAGCAGCCGATTGATAAGATTGACGGGTTACGCTAGAGTCAGCCAGGAGTTAACGATGATGAAAAATTACGAAATTCAAGATGACCAACTTTACGATGTAGTCACCTTTGAGATTGTGGCTGATTACACCCTCCGCCTTGAGTTTGATGATGGCTCGGAACAGATCATCAACTTTGAACCTGTTTTGCTAGGACCCCTCTTTGGCCCGCTTCGAGATTTGGAGCTTTTCAACCAGGTCCGCTTAGAAGCTGACCTGGGAACCCTGGTCTGGCCGACCGGCGCGGACATCGATCCGACGGTGCTGCACGATTGGCCCCAGCACGTTGAAGCCATCATCGCCCGCCGCAAAAAACAGTTTGCCGTGACAACCTAACTCAGCGAAAATTCACGCGGACGACGCAAATTTGCGGCTTGGGCAGCGTATAAAGCGCTTTTCTACGCACCACGCCCTATGCACTAATCTGTCCCCTACGGCCACCACCGCCCCACATCCCGGATGGCCGCCACCGTTTCGCCGACGGCCGCCGGGCCGCCCAGGTGGTTGATGAGGGGGGCCAGGGCTGCTAATGTTATCAACAAATCATCTCGCCGGGCACGGCTCAAGATCCGCAGGGCCTCAGACCAGACAGGTAAATGAGGTGTCAGGCCATCAAAATTATCCTCTTGCCACGCTGAAATAAACTGTTCTACATAGCACAAAACATTATCTTTCCACCTCTCTATGTTTCTAACGTGGATCAGGGTCAATAACAAGCTTTTCCGTTCTTTAATTGACAATTGCGCTGTAAATGGGCTTAAGACCATCACCCGATTATAGTCATCCTCAATTGCTCGTACTGCTGCCAATACTTCCTCCAACAATCCTTCCGGTAGACGATGGCCTGCCAGCTCTTTGTATACACTCACCCGTCTCATTTCGGACTCAATTTTTTGCACCCCATCTAATACCTCTCTTAACAAAGCTACCGGCAGATGTCCCGCTACTAACTTCCGCAATGCCTCCGATCGCCAAACTTCATGCTCAATCTCTCGCACCGCATCCACTGCCTCTCTTAGCACTCCCTCTCTCTCCTTCCCTGGCAGATGCCCCGCTAACTCCCCCAATGCCTCCGCTCGCCAGGATTCATTCCCAATCTCTCGTGCTACTGCCAATGCTTTCCTTAGCACCTCTTCTCGTTCATCTTCCGGCAGTTGCTTCGCCAAACTACTCAACACCATCACCCGGCTACGTTCATCCTTAATCTCTTGCGCCGTTGTCAATGCCTCTCTTAACACGCCCGATGGTAAATAATCCGCCAACTCCCTCAATGCTACCACCTGACTAGGACTATACCCAATCTCTCGTGCTGCCGCCAATGCCTCTCTTAGCACCTCTTCTCGTTCATCTTCCGGCAGTTGCCTTCCCAAACCAGTCAGTGTGTTCGCCTGCCAAGATTTATGCTCAATCTCTCGCGCTACCGCTAGTGCCTCTCTTAGCACCTTCTCTCTGTCCTCCTCCAACAATTGCCTTGCCAAACTACTCAGCACTATCACCCGGCTACATTTATCCTTAATCTCTTGCGCCACATCTAATGCCTCTCTTAGCACCTCTTTTCGTTCATCTTCCGGCAGTTGCTTCGCTAAACTACTCAACACCATCACCCGGCTACGTTCATCCTTAATCTCTTGCGCCGTCGTCAATGCCTTTTGTAGCAGACTCGGTGGCAAATGAAAATGATCCACCAATGTTCTTAACGTCTTTGCCCGCCATGATTCATCCCCAACCCCTCTCGCCGCCACTAATACTTCTCCTATAACCTCCATCCGTTTTGCCTCTCGAAGATAGCCTGCCACTTCGCTCAACGCCATCACCCGGCTACATTCATCCCCAATCGTGTGTGATGCTACTAATGCCTTTTCTAACAAGCATTCCGGCAGATGCTCTAAAATCTCTCTCAAAGTTATAGTCCGCCACGATTTATCCCTGGTTGCTTGCACCGCCGCCAAGGCCTCCTTTAGTGCCTTTTCTCTCTCTTCTTCTGGTAGATACTCCCCTATCCTACTCAATACACTTACCCACCAAGAGTTATCCTTAACCTTTCGAGTTACCACCAGTACCTCTTCTAAAACCTTCTCTCGCTCTTTCTTCGGTAAGTGTACCGCTGTCTTACTCAACACACTCGCTCGCCTCGCTTCATCTTTAATCTCTCGCACCGACGCCAGCACCTCTTCTAGTACATTCCTTCGCTTTTCCTCACTTAGATGGTCCGCTATTTCACTCAACACACTCACCCGCCTCGCTTCATCTTTAATCTCTCGCACCGACACCAGTATCTCATCTAGCAAGACCTCTGATAAATGTCCCGCTAACTTCCGCAATGCCTCCGCTCGCCAGACTTCATCCTCAATCTCTCGTGCCGCCGCCAGTGCTTCCTCTAATACCTCTCCTCGTTGCTCCACCGGCAGTTGACTCGCTAACTCCCGCAGTGCCTCTGCTCTCCAGACCTCATACTCAATCGCTTTCGCCGTCGCCAATGCCTCCTCTAATACTTTCTCTCGCTTTTCCCTCGGGAGTTGCTCTGCCAACCGCCTTAACGCCTTCACTTGCAAAGACTTATCCCCAATCTCTTTCACCGCTGCCAATGTCTCCTCTAACAATCCCTCTGTCAGATGTCCCATCACCTCACTCAATGCCATCGCACGACCATCATCTTCGATTTTCCGCGCCGCCACCAATGCCTCCTCTAGCAACCCCACCGATAGATAGCCAGCCAACCGACTCAACGCCACCGCTTGCTTAGGCCCATCCCCAATCTCTTTCACCGCCATCAACGCTTCTTTTAGTATCTCACCCTGGTCGCTCTTCGGCAGATTTCGCACCAATCCACTCAACGCTGTTACCCGACTAGACCTATCTTCAATCGCTCGCGCCGCTGCCAACGCCTCGGCTTGGATCTCTGCTGGTAACAAGGGAGACAATTCACGCAATGTTTCAGCCTGTCGCTGATCCGAGAGGTGGATTAGATGGTTCAAGGCCACGACAGGACTCCACATCCCCGCCTCGACCAGTCGCCCAATCAACTTTGGCTCAATATTCCCCGCCAACGAACGCAAACCACTCTCAATCAAAACGCAGCGCAATTGAAACCCCACCTGCCCCATCCGCTCGGCCCAGGCTCTGGCCTGCTCCAGGTCCAATTGGTAACCGGCGTAGCTGCCCTCCTCTCGATACCGCGCTTTGGCCCAACCATCATCTTGAGCCACCAGCTTGAACAGGGTCTCGTTCTCTTGCGCCCCGGCCAGGTGGTAAACCAGGTAGCGGCGGGGGTAGGGCTGGGCGGCCAGGCGAGGCCAATCGCCGTCACACGCCTGGCGGTAGGTCTCGACAATCCGGGCGTGGGCGGCCACTGTGCCTTCGGCCAACTCCTCAACCAGGTAGCGCCCGGCGGGGGGCAGGCTGTCCCGCTCCACCCGGCCGCTGATGAAGTCCCGCAGGCTGGCGTGGTAAATCTGGTAGTGGGGAGCTTGGCCTTCGGCCTGGCGCTGGCTGATGAAGGCAGCCCATTGCTCGTGCAGAAGCCGCTGCACCTGGCGGGGTGGGGCGGCCACCCCGGCCCAAGTGGTCAACTGCTCAAGACTAATCGGCTCCTGAACCACAGCCAATGTGGTCAATAACGGGGCGTACAATTCGTCCCATTTGACCCGGACTTCCCCCTGACGATCCTTGTACCAGGCGGTCCAATAGTCGGCGTAATACCCGGCCAGACCGCTCGGCAGACGCTCCAAATCGAGCGGGGCGCGGCGACCGGCCTCAATATCCCGGATCAGATAGTGAAGATACATCCACACCCCGCCGCTCTTCTCGGCCAGGGTGTTAACAAAGGCGTTGGGGGTGTAATTCCCGGCCCGCAGTTGGGCGGCGATGCTGGGCCGCTGGGCGACGGTGGTCAGGTAGGCAGTCAGGTCCCGCTGGTTGTCCGGGCTGTCGGCGGCCAGTCGCTCCCGGTGGGGGATGGCGGTGGTGAAATGGAGGGCGGTCGGCACCGGACGCTGGGCCAGAATGAGATAGACGCCGTCCGGCAGGGTGCGGGGCAGGCCAAAGACGTTGCCTCCCGGCGCGGCGGCGGCCTCATCCAGACCATCGCCGACGATGACCAGCTTATCCCCGGCGGTCAGGCTAGACGCGGCCAGGCGCAGCAGCCGCTCCAGAAAATTCTCGGCCACGGCCAACGTCTGGGGGATGGCCTCTCGCCGGGCGTAGGGGGCAATCTGGTAGCGGGCCACCAGTTGGGCGGCCAGCGATTGGATGGCCAGCGGCAGCCTGGCCTCGCCCCGGTACTGCTCCCCAAAGAGGTGCAGATAGCGCCGCTCCCGCACCAGATGGGCCATAAAAGCGGTTTTGCCCACCCCAGCCTCCCCTTCCAGCAGAAAGACGCCCGACCGCTGGTTCGGATCGTTCAACCATTCGTCCACTTTGGCCGTCAGCCAGGCCCGCCCCACAAAGTTGGCCACATCTACCCGCTGAAAAACGGCGTCGGGCGGGTCGTACAACTCATCCAATCCGGCAAAATCGGCGGTAAAGTAGCTGTTGTAGATCGTTTGCTGCGTGGTGTGGTGGATGGTTTGTTGGATGTGGTGGCTGTGGGAAATGTGGTGAGTGTGGTTGACGACGGGTTGGTAGCCCGCCGCGACCTCGATAGCTCTGGTTAGCTCCTCGGTCAAGCGGGCCAGGTGGCTTTCGAGGACGGGCAGTCGCTCCAAAGCCTGGGCATCGAAGAAGGGTTGCAGCACCGGCTCGGCTCGCAGTTCAGCCTCGAACCAGCCCAAAAAATCGGCGGCGGACTTGACGATAAGTGGGGGCGGCTCTCGGTCGGGTGCGCCGATGTAGGCTTGCCAGGTGGCGGCTAAGTGGGCCGGGTCGGGGTGGTGGTCCCGTTGAAGTAGCCTGGCCAGTTCCGGGGCAGCGTAATTCGTTAGAAAGGTTTGGTCAAAGAGCGCGTCGGTGACTTCGGGATAGCGCCGAGCCAAGGCGGTGTAGGCGCGGGCCAACGCCTTTTGCTGCGCCTGCTGCACCGGCTCCTGCTTGAGCCACTGCCGGGCTTTTTCCTCCATCTCCGGCAGATCGATCAATTTACCCACCATCGACTCCACGGCGGCGCTAAATAGTGTTTCCAGAACCATACGATACCCTCGCTAATGATGCCTTACCTATTTCGTGATTATACCATCAGTTGGGTGGAAACTCTACCCTCTTAGCGGCCTCATTGTTTCTCAGCGTTTTCAGCAGTTCCATATTCAAGCCTCGCCTCCCCCAAATCGTCGAGAGTGTGGTATAATCTCAACGAACCACATTGTTAAAATCATTAGCAGTAGACCGCAATCACACCCTTCGATACAACTTCGTCCCTCAGTTTACTCAGGATGCTGCGGTCTACTGATCAGGACACACCGATGACCGACGTATTTATCTCTTACTCCCGCAAAGATAAAGCCTTTGTGCAAAAATTGCATAACGCCCTGCAAGCTGAGAAGCGGGATACCTGGGTGGATTGGGAGAGCATCCCCTTGACCGCCGATTGGTGGGCCGAAATTCAGGAGGGCATCGAGAACGCGGATGCCTTCGTCTTCATCATCAGCCCCGACTCGGTCACGTCGGCGGTGTGTCAGCAGGAGATCGACCACGCCGCCGGGCACAACAAGCGGCTCATTCCCATTGTCTACCGGGATGCAACGGGCGTGCCGGCGGTGTTGGGCCATCTGAATTGGATTTTCTGCCGGGATAGCGATGATTTTACGGATGCTTTCAAAAAGCTGCTGGCGGTGATGGATACCGACCTGGAATGGGTCAAGCAGCACACCCGGCTGACGCGGCGAGCCGTGGAGTGGGACAGACAGGGGCGTAACGACAGCTATCTGCTGCGGGGGGATGATCTGGCCCAGGCCGAAGGACAACTGTCACAGCCGGACCGTAAACCGGCTCTGACCCACCTGCAACAAGAATATATCGTCGCCAGCCAACAGAAACAGGCTGCCGACCTGATGCACGAGCTGGAACAGGCCCAGGCGTTGGCCGAAACCGAAAAACAGCGCCTCTCGGAGCAGAAATATTACAACGCCAAACTCCAAAAACGCTTGCTGGCCATTATCGGCGGCCTGGTTCTCCTCATCACGTTGAGCGGGCTGGCGCTGTACATCTACTTCCAAAATGGGGCGCTGACTCGTAGCGCCGAAGAGGTGGTGAATGTCATCGTCGAGTATGGCGATGCCAAAACGAATGGGGATGTCTGCTGGGCCGGGACGCTGAATGGCTTGCCGGATATGGTCATGCCCGCCTGTCACAAGGCCGTGGAATTGAAGCCGGAGGCGTCCTTGTATTATGAAAGTCGGGGCCTGGCCTATGCCTTGATGAGTCGGTCCAGAGAAGCCGAAGCTGATTTCAGGAAGGCTATCGAATTTGCCCAGGATACGGGGCACGATCAGGAGCGGCGGGAAACGTGGGAAACATGGCTCAGCCGGATCGAACGGAGAGAGCCACCGGTCGATGAACGGGAGCTGCACGACTTGCGGGAGGCGTGGAAAGACGATGGGGGCGCTCATCGCACGCAGTGAGGCAGTGAGCGGCGGCACGCCGTAACCTGGCGTGGTGCAGAAATCTAAGTCTCACCTTGACATTGGGGCCACAACCAGCGTAAAACGTATGGCGTAAAACGTAAAAATTTGACGATATAGCGAGTATTACGCTTTACGTTTTTCGTTTTACGGAGGGCTTGATGTCAATCTAATATGAACCGTACTGCACATTTATAACTTTGTACCTTACAGGAGAAAGCCATGTACGTTGTCACCAACCGGCAAATCAATGAAGATGCTGTAGGGCTGGCCAAATTGGGGGATACCCCCAGCGACAAAGGCCCCAACGAACTGCGGCTGGTCGAAGCGACCCGGCAGAATGGCGAATGGCAGATCGACATTGTGCCTGACGTCGTCACCGCCGCGATGAAAGCGGAGGTGGGTCTCCCCCCGGAGGAGGAGCTGCCCGGCAGCGCCTACGTGGCCAAGAAAATTTTTGCGCGGGTGCAGGGGCAGGCCCGCAATTTTCTCTTCTACGTCCACGGCTTCAACAATGACGTCAAAGCGACGTTGGATCGGGCCGAAAATCTGGCCCACCTGTATGGGCTGGAAGTCGTGCCCTTTAGCTGGCCGGCCAACGGCGGCGGTTGGCACGGCGTGGTCGATTATCGGAGTGACAAACGGGATGCCCGGGCCTCGACGGGCGCTCTGAGCCGCTGCTTCGACAAAATGTACGGCTATCTGACCGCATACAATGAAGCACAGGCTGAGACCGTCCGCCGGAAGGCTCACGAGAAATATCCCCACAATACCGAAGATCGGGAAATCTATATCGCCAAACGTATGGAAAAGCTGTGCCCCTTTACCGTCAATATGCTGCTGCACAGTATGGGCAGTTATCTGTTGGAGTGGACGCTGCGGCCCGACCCGAATGGTCTACCCTTGATCTTTGATAACGTCACCCTGGCCGCGGCCGACACCAACAATCTGGATCACGCCGGCTGGGTCGATAAGATCAACGTTCGTAGCCGCATTTACATCACCATCAACGAGCATGATTATGCCCTGCAAGCCTCGCGGATGAAGTTTGGCCAGGAGCAGTTGCCCCGCCTGGGCCACTACGTCCGCAACCTGACCTCGGAAAAGGCCATCTATGTCGATTTCACCGGAGCGCCCCACGTCCGCCGCTCCCACACCTACTTTGG
>CAZWZZ010000047.1:5625-8336 GCA_964638395.1 uncultured Caldilineaceae bacterium | reverse complement strand
CGATGTTGCCTTGATGAATGTCCTGGTGAAGGTGTTTTTAAAGGAGGCCCTCAACGGCAAAATCGCCGAGGATCATCTGCGCTACCGTCCGGCGACCGGGGTCTACTATCCCCGTCGCCGCTAACCGCCCGAATTGACACGACTCAGGCCCTTTATTAAAATAGACCGGCCCTCAAACAGGCAACGATAAGTAGCCCCACCCGCTGTTTATCGTTGCTTGTTTTTCTTTGCCTAAAATGGAGTCAATCGGTGTCAATTTTTGTCCTGACCGGCCTGGCCTTGTTCTGGCTTGGCCTCTACGTCATTGTTCGTCGTCGGAGCGTGACCGACCCGCGCTGGGGCTTCATCGCCGAAGTCATCGCCGCGACGGGGCTGCTGGCCCTGGTCACGGTCGGCTTCTTCTGGCGCATCCTCTTCACCGAAGCCTGGATGCCCGCCGGGGGGGGTGATCTGGCCCCTTTCCTCTATCCCAACTACCACTTCGCCGCCGAGCATCTGCGGCAAGGGACGATTCCGCTCTGGAACCCCCATCTCTACAGCGGCACACCCTTCGCCGCCGATATTCAGACCGGCCTCTTTTATCCGATCAACCTGCTCGTCTTTCTACTCGTCCCGGCGCTGACCTACGAGTGGTTGGAGTATCTGGCCATTTTCCATTTCTGGCTGGCCGGGGCGACGATGTATGTGTGTTTGCGGCGGCTTATTCTGGATGGGGATCAAAATACCGTCAGCAATCAGGGCAACACACTCCATCCCCTGGCCGCCTTCTTCGGCGCAGTCGCCTTTGAATTTAGCGACCTGTTCATCGTCCACTTCGGCAACCTGAATATGATCGCCGTGGCCGCCTGGCTGCCGCTTATTTTTCTGCTGTTCCAGCATAGCCTGCACAAAGGCAGCTACGGTCTGGCCGCGGCCGGCGGCGCGGTGCTGGCTATCGCCACCCTGGCCGGACACATCCAAATCACCCTCTTCATTCTGCTGACGCTCGGCCTCTACACCCTCTGGTACCTACGATTTACGATTTACGATTTACGATTTACGATTTTTAAGGCCTCTTTCCCAAAATTCTCTACCACGTCTCGCAGACAACAGACAACGGACAACGGACGACGGGCTATATTTCACGAGTTTCGCCCGCTTTTTCTTTTGTTAACCACCCTCCTCATCACCATCACCCTCTCCGCCCTGCTCCTTTTCCCCGCTTATCAAATGAGCCAACACACTCCCCGCGCTGAGTTGCCGTATGCCGAGGCGGCCCAATACTCGCTCCATCCGGTGCAGTTGGTCGGGCTGCTGATCCCCAACTACTTTGGCCGGGACCCGGCGCTCCATTGGGGGCCGTGGGAACGGGTGGAGACGGGCTACATCGGGTTAATCACCCTGCTACTGGCGCTGATTGGGAGCGTCCTCTCCCGGTGGAAGGAAAAATTTTTCTTTGTGGGGCTGGCTCTCGTCGCCCTGCTGCTGGCGTTGGGCGGCTACAGCATACTGCACGGCTGGCTCTACGCCACCCTGCCCGGCTTCGACCAACTGCGTGCCCCGGCCCGCTTCATCTTTCTGCTCGATTTTGGCCTGGCCGTGCTGGCTGCGCTGGGATTGAACCATCTGCTTCGGCCCCTCGATGACAGGCAACGGGCCACCTTGCACGCCTTGCTCAAACCACTCACCTGGGGCCTGGGCGGGCTGATTGTTGTGGCCGCGCCCTTGAGCTACTACGCCCTGCTGGTGACGCAGGATCGCAACCTGGCCATCTTCAACCGGGCCATCGGGGCAGCCACCGGCGTGGCGACCTTTGCCATTTTTGCCGTTGCTGCCCTGGTCGTGCTTCATTTAGCTCGCAGGCTATGGCTACGCGAAGCAAGACTGGGCGTGACCCTGATTTGCCTCCTGCTGCTCGATCTCTTCACCCTGGGGACCAATGTGGATGTCGGCACGACCGACCCGACGGCTGCTTTCGAGCATCCCGAAGCCCTGGCGTTTCTGGCTGCCGATGAGGGTCTCTATCGCACCGAAGTGACAACCGACATCTGGCATCTGTGGCAACCCAACACCGCTCTGCTACACGGCTTCGACGATGTCTGGGGTCTGTACAATCCCCTAACCCTGGCCGATACCACCCTCTACTGGAGCGGGGCACCGCCGCGAGACACAGGCCGTTACAACTTCCTGGGCATCAAATATATCATCGCCAGCAAAGCCGGGGCGCCCGCCGACGGCGACATTATCCCGGTTTTCGATGGCGATCCGGAGGTCAACATCTACCTCAATCAAAAGGCTCAGGCCCGGGCCACGCTCGTCGGCCAGGCCGTCGTCGCGCCCGACCAAGCCGCCGCCTGGGAGGCCATTCGCGCCGCCGATTTCGACCCGACCAGCACGGTCATCCTTGAAAGCGGCCGGCCCCTCGACACCACGCCCACCGGCAGCCTGGCCATACTGGGCTATGATCTCCACAGCGTGACCCTGGCCGTTGAGAGCGACCAACCGGGCTATCTCGTCCTGGCCGATGCCTACTACCCCGGCTGGCGAGCCACCCTCGATGGCCAACCGGTTCCCATTCACCGGGCCAACTACGCTTTCCGGGCCGTCTACGTTCCCGCCGGGCAGCATACGGTTCGATTCCTGTTCAACCCCTTGATTTGGTGGGTAGGGTTGGGGACGAGCGGGGTGACGCTGGTGGTGTTGGTGGGGTGGGGCCTCAGAACGCTCCGATA
>CAZWZZ010000047.1:0-5525 GCA_964638395.1 uncultured Caldilineaceae bacterium | reverse complement strand
GTTTGCGTGCGTGGACAAGACTATGATAAACTAAAAACTACTGGACAGATCAATCTGAATGAGGAAAAACTATGTCACCGCTACGTCTACTGGTTATAGAAGATGATGCCCATGATGCCGAGCTAGAAATTATGGCTCTCGAAGAGGCGGGCTACACTTGCCAATGGGAGCGGGTCGAAACCCGAGCCGATTTCCTGGCGGCGGTTACCACAAAAAGGTATGATGTGATTTTGGCCGACTATAACTTGCCCGCCTTCGATGGCCTGACCGCCCTCAAATTACTCCAGGCGCATCAGATTGATCTACCGTTTATTTTGGTCTCCGGCAAGATGGGTGAAGAGATTGCCATCGAAAGCCTCAAAGCCGGAGCCACCGACTACATTTTGAAGCAACGGCTGTCGCGCCTGGGCCTGGCCGTGAAGCGGGCGCTGCGGGAAAAGGAAGAACAACGCCAGCGGCGACAGGCTGAGATGTCGCTGCGGGAGAGTGAATTGCAGTTGCGCTCTGTCCTGGATAGCGCCGTCGATGGCATCATCATTATCGATGACCGGGGCCGCATCCAATCCTTCAACCAGGCGGCCGAGAAGGATTTTGGCTACCGGGCGGATGAGGTGATCGGCCAAAATGTCACAATGTTGATGACCGCCCCGGACCAAGATACCCACGATGAGTATATGACCCGGTATCGAAAAACCGACGAGAAGCACATCATCGGTATTGGCCGCGAAGTCATCGGTCGCCGCAAAGATGGCTCCACAATCCCCATTGAATTGAGCGTGAGCGAAGCCTACATTGGCGACCGGCAGATTTTCACCGGTATTTTAAGGGATATTAGCGAACGAAAACAGCTCGAAGCTCAACTGCTCCACTCCCAGAAGATGGAGGCTGTTGGCCGCCTGGCCAGCGGGGTGGCCCACGATTTTAACAATCTGTTGACAGTGATTATGGGATACAGCGGCTTACTCCTGGCCAATCATCCCGACAAAGATGATCCACTGCGGCGGGACATCGAGCAGATTCGGCAGGCTACCACCCAGGCCACCCTCCTCACCCGCCAACTCCTGGCCTTCAGCCGGCGACAAATCCTCCAGCCCCAAGTTTTGAATCTCAATGAAATCGTGCAAAACATCGACAAAATGTTGGGGCGTTTGTTGGGCGAAGACATCGAATTGGCCCTGGCCCTCCAGCCCAATCTCGGTTCGATCAAAGCCGATCCCGGCCAAATCGAGCAGGTCATCATGAACCTGGTCATCAACGCCCGCGACGCCATGCCAGACGGAGGCAAGTTGACAATCCACACCAGCCACATCGACTTAAACAACCCGGCTGCGGTCTCGCCCTTACCGCTCAAACCGGGACATTATATTTTGTTGACGGTGGCAGATACCGGCGTCGGTATGGATGAGGAGACCCAGGCCCGCGTCTTCGAGCCGTTCTACACAACCAAAGCGCCTGGCAAAGGGACTGGGCTGGGGTTATCGACCGCCTACGGCATCATCAAACAGAGTAACGGCCATATCGCCGTCTCCAGCGGGCCCGACCAGGGGACGACGTTTAGTATCTACCTGCCTGTGGTCAGTAGGGCGGCAAAAACGGCGGACACGTCATCCGCTCTGGAGAGAATGACGCCCGGTTCCGAAACGATCCTGCTGGTCGAAGATGATACGATGGTGCGGGAGTTGGTCCATCTGGTGCTAAAGAAGGATGGCTACACGGTGCTGGCGGCGAGCCACGGCCACGAAGCCTTACGGGTCAATGATGCTCACAACGCGCCTATTCATCTCCTGGTCGCCGATTTGGTGATGCCGCACGGGATGAATGGCCGAGAACTGGCCGAGCATTTGATGACATTGCACCCGGATATGAAGGTTCTCTACACCTCCGGCTATGTCGATGATGACACGATTGAGCAACTCCAGTTGCGGGAAGGAGTTGTTTTTTTGCCCAAGCCGTTTGCCCCCACCGTCCTGGCCCAGAAGGTACGCGACTTGCTGCGAGAGGAAAAGTAAGCTGTAAACATTACACCGCCGCTCGCCGGCGGGCCAGCCACTTGCTGATCTCGACCGCAATAAAAACCAGCGTGCTGGCGGCCAGACTGATAAATAGATTTTGCGCCGAGAGCGCCTCGGTACGGAAAAAGGTCTGGAGAAACGGCGTGTAAATCAGGGCCAGTTGTAGCACAAACGTCAACAAAACAGCCCCGACCATCAACCGGTTGGAGAAGAGACCAATCGAAAAAATAGAGTCCACATTGGAGCGCGTGGCCAGGGCGTTGCCCATCTGGGCCAGGGTCAGGGTGGTGAAGAGCATCGTCTGCCAGGAGCCGGTCGGGTCGATCCGCCAGAATACGTAGCCCACCCCCAGCGAGACCAGCCCCATCAGCAGGCCGATCCAGATGATTTGCGTGCCCAGCCCCCGGCTAAACACGCTTTCGTCCGGGTGAAAGGGCGGGCGTTTCATAATGCCCCGCTCGCCCGACTCGACGGCCAGGGCCAGCCCCGGCAGACCGTCGGTGACCAAGTTGATCCATAGAATTTGTAGCGGCAGCAGCGGCAGGGGCATACCCAGAAAGGGACCGATGAGCATCACCGCCAATTCGCCGGTGTTGCTGGAGAGGGTGTATTTGATGAATTTGCGGATGTTATCGAAGATGATCCGCCCCCCCTCCACGGCAGCCACAATCGTGGCAAAATTGTCATCGAGGAGAACCATATCCGCCGCCTCTTTAGAGACATCCGTGCCGGTGATGCCCATCGCCACGCCGATGTCGGCCCGCTTGAGAGCCGGGGCGTCGTTGACCCCGTCGCCGGTCATAGCCACGATTTGTCCTTTGTCCTGCAAAGCCTCGACGATGTTCAGTTTATGCTCCGGCGAGACGCGGGCGTAGACCGAGACATCCCCCACAACTTTTTCGAGCTCCGTCGCCGTGGTGTTGGCCAACTCATAGCCGGTCAACACCTGCTCATCCCGGCTGATGGTCAACTCCTGGGCAATGTGTTGGGCGGTCAGAGGATGGTCGCCGGTAATCATAATCGGACGGATACCGGCGGTGCGGGCCGTCAACACGGCCTGTTTGACTTCGGGCCGGGGCGGGTCGATCATCGCCACCAGGCCGATAAAAATTTCGTCCCGCTCCACCTCCGTCTCGGAGGTCGCATCGGGCGAGGCCATAGGCCGAAAGGCCACCCCCAACACCCGCTGCCCCGACTGAGCGAGGTCGGCATTGGCCGCCAGAATCCGCTCCCGCAACGCATCATCCAGGGGCACGATGTCATCCCCCAACCAGACTCGATTGGTTACCTCCAACAGGCTATCAACGCCGCCTTTGGAAAAAGCGACGTAAGCGGCCTCGCCCCAGGGGGCCTCCGCCGTCTCGTTGGCCGCGACGTGATGAATGGTGGTCATTCGTTTCCGCTCGGAGGTGAAAGGCACTTCGGCCACTCGCGGCCAGGCCTGTTCCAGGTCGGACTTGGGCTGACCGACCTGTTTGGCGGCAACGATCAAGGCCGTTTCGGTCGGGTCGCCGATGGCCCGTTCTTCGCCCTCGGCGTCGGTCTCCAGGACGGCATCGTTACACAGGGCAGCGGCCTTGACCAACAGGCTGAGGGCACGGGCCGGCGGCGGTTGCCCGGCCTGTAGCTCGGCATCTAAAATGGTCCCTTTTTTCTCTTCGATCACCTCAATCGCCTGGGACTGTCCGGCTACATCCAGCATGGTGACGGTCATACGGTTCTCGGTCAGCGTGCCGGTTTTGTCGGAACAGATGACCGTGACCGAGCCGAGGGTTTCGACGGCGGGTAGCTTGCGGATAAGGGCGTTTCGTTTGAGCAGGCGTTGCGAGCCGAGGGCCAGGGTGATGGTCACCACGGCGGGCAAACCTTCGGGGACAACGGCCACGGCCAGGCTGATGCCGGTCAGGAACAGCAGCTCCAAATCCTCCCCTCGCAGCAGCCCCAGGCCCACGACCACGGCCACAATGGCCAGGGCCACCCCGGCCAGCGTCTTCCCCAGCCGGTCCAGACGGCGCTGGAGCGGGGTTTGCTCCCGTTGCACCTCCTGGATCATCTCGGCGATGTTGCCCAGCTCAGTCTGCATGCCGGTCTCGGTAACGATGGCCGCGCCCCGGCCATAGGTGACGACCGTGCCCATAAAGAGCATATTGTGCCGGTCGCCGAGGGGCGGATTCTCCTGGGTCAGCGGAGGCAGCGATTTCTCGACCGCCGCCGACTCGCCGGTCAGGGCTGCTTCCTGTACCTTCAAATTGACCGCCTCCAACAGCCGGCTATCGGCGGGAATGAGGTTGCCCGCTTCCAGCAAAATGACATCCCCCGGAACCAACTCGCGGGCGGAGATTTCCCGGATGGCCCCCTCGCGCCGGACTTTGACCGTGGGCACGGCCAGCTTTTTGAGGGCGGCGATGGCCTGTTCGGCCCGATACTCCTGGGTAAAGCCGAGAATGGCGTTGAGGATGACGATAGCCATAATGACGATGACATCGTTATACTCTTGCAGAAAGGCCGACACCCCGGCGGCCAGAATCAAAATAATGACCATCGTATCCCGAAATTGATCGGCCAGGATCAGCCAGGGACTTTTGGTCCCCCGCTCGACCAGTTCATTGGGGCCATACTGCCGGAGACGTTGCCCCGCCTCGGCGGCGGACAAGCCCTGTTCGGCATCGCTCCGAAGCTGTTCAACCGTTTCTTGCGCTGTTTGGCGGTACCAATCCAAAAGACTCTCCTATAAAAATAGCCGCTGTTCCTCTTCCTCCTCCATCACATCGACGCTCTGGGTGGTGTGGTATTGGTAGACCACTCCCCCTGCCGAGAGCAGCACCCAGAGGGGCACAGTGATGACCGAGGCTTCGATGAGCGGATCGACGGGGCCGCCCATCTCGATTTGATCGGGGGTGAAGCCGGTGGGCAGAATGAGCAGGAGGCCGGTCAGCATACCGACCGCTCCGGCGCAGGCGGTGGCCAGGATGATAAAATGTTTGCTAAAGACGACGGCCAGGGCTGCAAAAATTATGGCGATGAAAAGACCGACCCCCAGCGCCGCCGGACTGGAGTCGAGACCGACCCAGGCCATCAGGGTGGCCGACATCGAGGCCCCAAAAGCGGCCCCGACGATAGCCAGCCCCGCCGGGAGAAACAGATAAGCCAGTGAGGCCGCCGCGAGACCGAGCGCAAATCCTAGCGTCCAGCCCACAAAACCATCCCCCACAAATTGAAAGATGGTACTCATCCCGGCTAGAAACGCCCAAATCGGCAGCAGAAACCGGAGCAGCGGGTAGCCAAAAAAACCGGACACAAGGCCCACCCCCAGACACAGCAAAGCGATGAAGAGTATTTGTATGAGCGTCATAATAACCCCAAAAGCCTTCCAAGTAGTTTTCAACACTGAGGTGTCAGCTTTTCTCGACAATGACCACAATTTTAGCATAGCTGTGGTGTAGCGACAATTAACATAAAAGCGGTTTACTGAGGCTTGCTATTTATGTATAGTTCGGGTAGAATGGAAAAATA
>CAZWZZ010000046.1:0-16656 GCA_964638395.1 uncultured Caldilineaceae bacterium | reverse complement strand
CCGTTAACCCGCCAGTCAGCATCTTCTCGGTCCAATCGCTCGGCCAGCCCCGGCTCCAGGCCGACAATCGGCTCCGATTTGAGGGTGCGGAGGGTGACGAAGGGGGCGGGGAAGTAGGGCACGGCTTCCGCCAGAGGCACGGTTGTCGGCCAGCGGCTATCCCCCAGGAGGCGGCGGTAGTTGGCATCCCCTTTGATGAGAACCAGATGGGCCGACTGTAGCTCGGCGGTCAGGGTAGGCGGTAATTGCCAGAAGAAGTGGCTGCTGTTCCAGAAGAAGTCGGCTCGCAGCCGCAAGCGGTGTTGGCGGCGGTATCGTGCCAGGCGGGTGGCCAGGCTCTCGAACTGGGGGGTGTTTTGCTGCCGCATATGGGTCAGGGTCAGGTCAACGTCGCTTGGGATGGTGTCGGAAACGAAGGTGGGGTGGGCCTTGACGTGGAGGGTGACCTGGGCCGCCCATTGATACCGTAGCAGAAAATCGGCCAGGGCCAGGTCGGTCAATAGCTCGATACCGGCGTTGTCGCAGATAAAATGGATGGTGTGGCGGGGCGGTTCGGCCTCTGCGCTTTTTTGGAGATGGCGCAGGACAGCCTGGCTATCATCGACCAACAAATTGGCCCGCTCCTGCTCGATAGCGATGCCTTGCCCGGCTAACTCTGCCACCTGCGCGTAGCTCAGATCGAGGCGGTTGCCCCACACGCCATAATAAAGCAAGGTTTGGAGACTGGCGGGGGTGTTTTCGGTCGATTGCTGCCGGGCGGAGTCTAAGATCAGCCAGGCCATCTCCCCCTCCAACTCGGTCTGTTTGCGGGGCAGGAAGGGGTCAACGCCGCCCCAGACCCCGTCGCTAAAAAAGCCGGTGGCCTCCACCAGACGGCGGTAGAGGTAGGCTTCGGCAAAATACCAGGGTATTTCCAGCCAGCCCCGGCCTCGATGCCGCTGCCAGGCTTGCTGCCAATGCGTCCTGTCCGGGGCGATGGTTTCCAGGGGGCGCAGCGGTTCGTTTTGCTCCACCTCATCGAGTAAGCGCTGCACGCGGGCCACGATCTCATCAGAAAAACGTCCGGCGTGATCGCTCAGGACATTCCGAAGCATTTCTGGTTTTCGCGTAGTCAAAGTTTTATAGGCAAACGAGCCAACTTCGCTCGTCATTAGAGGGGGCGGAGGGCGGTTAGGATCGAACGTGTGAGGATTGCTCATCGGTACTCCAGCGGTGGGCGATCATTCGAAAGATATCCGACTCGGTGATAATGCCGACTAAATCATCATTGTCGTCGACCACCGGGAGGCTACTAATTTGTTTTTCCTGCATCAGGTGGGCTGCCTCGCGGATCGGGGCCTGGGCTGAAATCGTCAAGGGATTTTTTGTCATGATGGATGCGACGGACATCTGGGAGAGTGAGTAATTCAAATGCCAGATGTTGAGCGCCTCAACACTCGATAATTTTGTTTCGCGGATGTCGCTTTGCGTGATGATCCCCACCAGGCGTTGGCCATTGACGACCGGTAAGCGGCGAATATCCCGCTCCGTCATCAGACGATCAGCCTCTGGCAGGGACATCGTGGGTGATGTGGTGACGACATGTTTGGTCATCCACTTTTCGACCACCTGCTCATTGATGTTGCCGGTGTAGCCGGCGTTGAAAGCCCGCAAGACGATCAACACCTGTTCGGGGGAATGGCTTTTGCTGATAAAATCATCAACACCGCCCAGAAGCGCGTGGCGATGGGCATCCGGTTGACCACTGAGGGCTATAATCAGCAGATTGGGCCATCGGGACCGCATCTTACGGACCAGCTCGCCCGGAGGCAAACCGGGCAATTCCCAATCAAGCAGGATCAGGTCGGGCAGTTTTTCCTCTATCTGTGTCAACAGATCCTCGGCTGTAGTGGCCTCCCCTACAACCCGTAGCTCCGGTTCATGCTCAATTAACAGACCTAACGCGGATCGGACTTGAGGATGGTCATCGGCGACGATTATATGCATAAGGTTCAGCCTATCGCCGACAGTGTCCGGCCAATCGCTATAGGTGTGACGGTATAGCGTGTCCAGAAAGTGACCCACCGTAGCCGGCAACGAAGCGGTCCCAACTCCGGATGTGACCGCTCGACTTCCCAGGTTATGTTCTGACGTTGGCGAAAAGATGATTGACCTCCTCGTAGTCTCCCGATAACGGCCTTTATAACGGAGCAACCTGTTACCTCGCTCCGTAGAGCATAAACAATTGCCAATCGAATTGTGTTAAGGAGTGGGATAGTGTGGTCGTGGATCCCCCGTTTTCTTCCCACGATCTGCTTCATAGATACCTCCTCTGCATCCACCTTCACTATAAAGCAAAACATTTTCTAAGACGCTAGACATATGGGGAGATTAGTGACTGGACAGTTGGCGAGTTTTTTGCCTGGTCAACTGGCTAGGTGGTCATCTAACTTTAGTCAGAATAGGCCCTGAGTTGTGAGCTTTGGCAAAGTAGAGTAAAATAGGTCTGTCTGAAATATGAGGTTGAAAGGGGTGTATGTCTCACCGGGAAAATTCAGAGTTACGAGGGGAGAACGAAATCAACCTGTCCCATGAAGTCCAGCCTGGCAATGCCGTCTGGAATAGTACCGAGGGCGTGGCCCTGTTGCTGGAGTCGGCCCCTATCGCTATTTCAGCGGTGAATCGCTCAGGGCACATTTTGTTTGTTAATGCCAAATTGGAGGAGATGTTTGGCTACCAGCGGCACGAATTGATCGGTCAGAAGGTTGAAATTTTGATGCCGGAACGGTTTCGCCAGACTCATGAAGCGCACCGCGACCATTATATGAACGATCTGCGCGTGCGTCCGATGGGGTCGGGCTTGAATTTGATCGGTCGCCACAAAAATGGGGAGGAGTTTCCTATCGAGGTCGGCCTCAGTTTTACCAAAATTCAGGGCGAGATTTTAGTCATCGGCTCGATTGCCAACATCGCCATCCGCCAGGAAATCGCCGAAATCTTAGAACGGCGGGTCGAAGAACGAACCCGTGAGATCGAACGTCGGCGGCGGCTGGCCGATGGTCTGCGTGATACGTTGGCGATGTTGAACTCCAACCGTTCCCTGCGTGAAATTTTGGATCATATCGTGGCCCAGGCTGTTGACCTCCTCCATAACGCCCGCGCCTGCGCCGTCTATCGGCTGAGTGAAGAGGAGCGTCTCTTCACCATTCAAACGAGCTATGGTCTGCCCCGGCAATATATTGCTCAAGCCAACGTGCCGATGGATGAGGGCACGATTGGCGAAGTGATGTTCTCCCGACAGCCGGTGGCCATCTCCAACGTCAGCCACTTCAAAGGCGTCAACCCCTCCTCCCGGATGCGGCGTCAGGCCCTTCTGGACAGTGGCTATTACGCTTTTTTAGCCGTGCCGTTGACGATCAAGGAAGAGGTGTATGGCGCGTTGGTCCTCTACTATGCCGAACCGGGCGAGTTTACGACCGAGGAAATCGAGTTGGCTGTCACGTTTAGCGACCAGGCCGCCTTAGCTATCGAAAATGCTCGCCTCCGCGCTCAGGCCGAACACGCCGCCGTGGTGGCCGAACGGAGTCGCCTGGCCCGCGACCTGCACGACTCGGTCACGCAAACGCTTTTCTCCGCCAGCCTGATTGCCGAGGTGTTGCCCCGGCTGTGGCGAGGCAACCGGGACGAAGGGCTGCGGCGTCTCCAGGAGTTGCGCCAACTGACGCGGGGCGCGTTGGCCGAAATGCGGACCCTGTTGCTGGAGTTGCGCCCCTCACGGGTGACCGAGTCGGAATTGGGCGATTTGCTGCGGCAACTGGCCGATGCCGCGACGGGCCGTGCCCGGATTCCGGTCGAGGTCAAGACCGAGGGGGAGCGGATGTTACCCCCGGAGGTGCAGGTGGCGCTCTACCGTATCACCCAGGAGGCGCTGAACAACATCGTCAAGCACGCCCGGGCCAGCAAGGCGGTTATCTCGCTGAATAGTCAGCGGGACAAGGTCACCCTGACTGTTCACGATGATGGAATCGGCTTCTCTTTCAACGGGATCGCCCCCGATAATCTGGGGTTGAGCATTATGCAAGAGCGGGCGGAAGCCATCGAAGCCACCCTGGAGATTCACCCCATTATTGACCAGGGGACGGATGTTACTGTGGTCTGGTCCGGTCAGAACGAAACGATTTAGGCAGTTTCAAGAGTTAACTCCGATAAAATCTTGGAGTTGCTTTAGAGACGCTGGAAGTTTTCATCAGGCAAAGGAGTGAGCAAAAAGATATGACGGAGACAACCTCTATTCGAGTCATGCTCGTCGATGACCATGACGTAGTTCGCAGTGGTCTGTCGGCTTTTTTACTCGCGTTCGATGATTTGCTGTTGGTCGGCGAGGCCCGCGATGGAGAAGAAGCCGTGCGGTTATGCGACAAAGTCAAGCCGGATGTGGTGTTGATGGATATGGTCATGCCGAGGATGGATGGGGCCGCTGCGACGCGAGCCATCCGCCAGAAATGTCCGTCTGTTCAAGTCCTGGCCTTAACCAGTTTCAAGGAGGATGAGTTGGTCCACGGCGCTCTGGAAGCCGGCGCCATTGGCTATCTGTTGAAAAATGTCTCCGTTGATGAATTGGCCGACGCCATTCGGGCTGCCCACGCCGGACGACCCACCCTGGCCCCCGAAGCCGCCCAGAGCCTCATCGACACCACCACCCACCCCCCGGAAAACGCGCTGGGCCACGACTTGACCCCCCGGGAGCAAGAGGTGTTGGCCCTGATGGTCAAAGGCTTGAACAATGTTGAAATTGCCGAGCGACTGGTCGTCAGTCGCTCCACGGTGCGTTTCCACGTCAGCAATATTCTCTCCAAACTACACGTTACCGGGCGCACCGAAGCGGTCGCCGTCGCCCTGCAACACAAACTGGTCACTTGACCAGGCGAAAGACTCACCAGCTAACCAGGGTTAAAACTCTCCATTTGCCTAGCGTATATGGAGAGTTTTTTGTTTACACTGATAATATTAGAAATAGGAGTTACGCCGTTGAGCGACAAACGCATCCTGAGTAGGCGGTAGCCGTATCGAAGGGTGTCATTTGTCGCAACTGCACCCCCTTCGACAGGCTCAGGACGCGGCCTCGATACGCCCTCACGGGGCTTCTCGGGATGCGAACTGCGTAACTCCTAAGAAAATTTCATAAAATGGCCGGTTGCAAGGACGCGACCGAGACCTGAGGAGAGATAATAATGAAGAAGGAATTAGTCAACAATTGGATGACCCGCGAAGTAATCACCATTTCCCCCAGGACAACGCTTCCAGAAGCCCATCGTTTAATGGATGAATATAATATCCGGCGTCTTCCGGTGGTTAGAGATGGTCTTTTGATCGGCATTATCACCCTCGGTGATGTCCGGGAAGCGGAACCGTCCGATGCCACCTCCTTGAGCATCTGGGAGGTGAACTACCTGCTTTCTCAATTGTCCGTTGAAAAGATTATGACCAAAAACCCGGTAACGATCTCTCCGTTGGCCACCATCAACGAAGCGGCCTGGGCGATGTTGGAATACCGGATCAGTGGCCTGCCCGTGGTCGATGTCGAGGGGCGTATCGTGGGTATCATCACCGAGTCAGACATCTTCCGTCTGGTGGTCCAAGAGTGGGATGAGATGGAAGCAGTCTTGACCTAACCCTCAACTCGGCTTGGCTGTTAGAAGCTGCTTTGAAAGAGACCTCGGAGGTCTTGGAAGTAGCTGTCTGAGGTGGAGTCGGTCCAATGTTGCTAAGTTAAGGAGCAGCCCAAGTAGGTGAGCGTAGCGAAACCGTATCGAGGGGTGCGGTTCAGCCGACGATTGCTACCCCGCACCCCTGCGATACGCGCTCCACGCTACTCGGGCTGTTATCATCGCTTAACTTAATGACATTAAGCCGCTATATAACCGGGAGTGGGAGATGGCTCTCACTCTCTTTTTTTGGGAGGAATTATCAAAACATGGTAACAGAACATCCCTTTTTGAGCGGTATGAAACCGCAGCATCTTCAATTTGTCGCCCAGGTCGCCTCAGTACTCCATTTCGATGAAGGCCAATACATCCTTCTCGAAGGGCGAGAGGCGGACGATTTCTATTTGATCCAACAGGGAAAAGTCATACTCCGCTCCTTTCTCCGGCCCAATCGCGGCTTTATTGACATTGAAACGTTAGGGCCGGGTGAGGTGGTCGGCTGGTCGTGGCTGATTCCGCCGCATCAGTGGCACTTTAGCGCCCTGACCACCCAGCCCACCACAGTCATCACCCTGAGCGGCGAGAAACTGCGCCAAATGTGTGAAGAGGATCACGATTTTGGCTACGAAATCTACCGGCGGTTATCAACGATCGTTGGGGAACGGCTGCGGATGACCCGCAAACAGCTCGGCTGAGCGGTGGTTTGTTAACCTGGTCACTTAGCCAGGTCATAAACTCCCCCCTTATCTAGCCTCACACCTACCCAGTTGACGGGTGCGGTGCGGGGCTTTTTCCTTTAAACTGGGTCATGGATGAGTCTGACTCCTGTTACTTTTTCATCTGTATGGCTGTAGGCAGAATATCAAGGAGGATATTATGGCCGATATGACCCCGAAATTGGGCGCTTATCTGAGCATTGCCAAACCGAGCCTCCAGCAAATTTTCGATGCCTTGCGTGAAATCGGGTATACCCTGGTGGGGCCTCGGCTGGGCGAGGGGGCCATCGAGTATGGCCCCCTCGAGCAGATTGCCGAGTTGCCTATCGGCTGGAGCGAGGAGCAGGAGGCCGGGCATTACCGCTTGCAGCGGCGGGATGACCGGGCCTACTTTGGCTACACACTCGGTCCCCACGCCTGGAAAAAGTTTCTCTACCCCCCTCACTTAAAGCTCTTTACCGTTGAGCCACAAAATGGAACATTTACCGTGACGACCGAGGCCGCGGAACCACCCCGGTATGCCTTCATCGGCGTGCGGCCCTGCGATTTGCAGGCTATCGCCATCCAGGACCGGGTTTTCCTCAACGGTCCCTATCAAGAGCCGGATTACAAAGCCCGCCGCCAGGCAGCCTTTATCCTGGCTGTCAACTGTACGGAACCGGGGGGAACCTGTTTCTGCGCCTCGCTCCACACCGGTCCCAAAGCCGACTCCGGCTTCGACCTGGCCTTGACCGAACTGGATGACATCTTTTTGATAGAAATCGGCTCCGAGATGGGCCGAGAAGTGTTGGCCGATGTCGAGTGGCGACCGGCCGGGGCCTTCGAGCTGCAAACGGCCCGGCGGCTGCTGGCTGAGGCCGAGACCCGCATGGGTCGCCATCTGGAAACCTCTGACCTACCCAACCTGCTCTACCAAAATCTGGAGCATCCCCGCTGGGAACAAATCGCCCAACGCTGCCTCTCCTGCGCCAACTGCACCCAGGTCTGCCCCACCTGTTTTTGCAGCGATGTGGTCGATGTTAGCGATTTGCAAGGGCACACCTCCGAGCGGGTGCGGCTTTGGGATTCCTGTTTCAGCCTCGATTTTTCCCACGTCCACGGCGGCAACATTCGCCCGGCCACCCAGGCCCGCTATCGCCAATGGTTGACCCACAAATTGGCCTCGTGGGTCGATCAATTCGGCACGTTTGGCTGTGTCGGCTGTGGTCGCTGTATTACCTGGTGTCCCGTCGGTATCGATCTGACCGCCGAAGTGGACGCTATTCGAAGGGAAAGTGTCAAATGAGTCTAACAATGTCGTTTGAACCAACTGTGGCCCCGCCGTTGCCTCGTGATAGACCGAATGATAGATTGAATGATAGACTAAATGACAGGCCCATGCTGCCCCAGCCGGCCAAAATCGTCGAGGTGCAGCCGGAAGCCTACGCCATCGCTACCTATACCCTGGCCTTTGCGGATGAAGCGGCGCAGCAAGCGTACCGTTTCCGGGCCGGTCAATTCAATATGCTCTATCTACCCGGCATCGGCGAGGTAGCCATTTCCATCAGCTCCGACCCAGACGACCCTCGACGGTTAGCCCACACCATACGTTATGCCGGGAATGTGACCCGGGCCATCAGCCGCTTACAAGCGGGGGACGTCATCGGTCTACGTGGTCCCTACGGTAGCGCCTGGCCGCTGAAACGGATGCAGGGGCAGGATATTTACATCGTTACCGGCGGCATCGGTCTGGCTCCCCTGCGTCCGGTCATCTACGCCATAATGCGCCGCCGGACCGATTTTGGGCGGGTGGTTTTGCTCTATGGGGCCAGAACGCCGGCCGATCTGTTGTATACGGCTGAATTTGACGAATGGCAGGGCCATAACATCCAGCTCCACACCACCGTAGACCGGGCCGATGCTCAATGGCAGGGGCAGGTGGGCGTGGTGCCGATGCTTTTTTACCATCTCCGGCTGGATCCCAAAAAGACGATGATCCTGACCTGCGGCCCGGAAATTATGATCCGTTTCGTCATCTACGAGGCTCTGGCCCGGCGCGTGCCCAAAGAGAAAATTTACATTTCGATGGAGCGCAATATGAAATGCGCCATCGGTTTTTGTGGCCATTGCCAATTCGGGCCATCCTTTATCTGCAAGGAGGGGCCGGTGTTGTCCTATGCCCAGGTGGAGCCGTTCTTTGGCGTGGAGGATTTCTGATGAATGATAAAGCGCAACCCAACGGTAAAACGAATGGCAGCGGGGCGGTGGAGCCGCGCAAACCGAAATTAGCCGTCTTTAAGTTCGCCTCCTGTGATGGCTGCCAACTCTCCCTGCTCGATCTCGAAGATGAGTTGCTGGCCGTGGCCGGGGCCGTCGAGATTGCCTACTTCGTCGAAGCCAGCCGACAAACCGGCCGGGGGCCTTATGACGTGACCCTGGTGGAGGGGGCCATCACCACCCCCGAAGAGATCGAGCGTATCGAAGCGGTGCGCCACCAGTCGAAGTTTCTGGTGGCCATCGGAGCCTGCGCCACGGCGGGCGGTATCCAATCCCTCCGCAATTGGGGCGACGTGGATGAGTTTATCCGAGCGGTCTACGCCAATCCGGATTACATCGACACCCTGGCCACGGCCAAGCCAATCAGCGAGTATGTGCCCGTCGATTTCGAGTTGCGGGGCTGTCCCATCAACAAATACCAACTCTTGGAGGTGATAACGGCCCTGTTGATTGGTCGCCAACCCCGGCTACCGACCTATAGCCTCTGTCTGGAATGTAAGCGACGGGGTACGGTCTGTGTCACGGTCGCGCAGGGGATTCCCTGCCTCGGCCCGGTCACCCAGGCCGGGTGTGGAGCCATCTGCCCGGCCTACGGGCGGGGCTGTTACGGCTGTTATGGGCCGATGGAAGCCCCCAATGCCGAAGCCCTCGGCCAACGCTTCGCCAAGCTGGGGACCTCGGCCGAGGAGATTGTGCGCCTGTTCCGCAATTTCAACGGCTATGCCGATGCGTTTCGCGTAGCCAGCGACAAATTTGAGGAGATAAACCAATGACCACCGAGACCAAAACAATCAACGTCGATTATATCGCTCGTGTCGAGGGGGAGGGCGCGCTGGACATCGTGACCGAAGATGGCCAGATCAGCCAGCTTCAGCTCCGCATTTTTGAGCCGCCCCGTTTCTTCGAGGCCTTTCTGCGGGGGCGGAGCTTTCAGGAAGCGCCCGACATCACCGCTCGTATTTGCGGCATCTGTCCCGTCGCCTACCAGATGAGTTCGATCCACGCCCTGGAGAAAATTTTGGGCCTCAGCATCACCCCCCAGATTCGTTCGCTGCGTCGCCTGTTCTACTGCGCCGAATGGATACAGAGCCACGCTTTGCACGTCTATTTGCTCCACGCCCCCGACTTTTTGGGGTATGAAAGCGCCATCGAGATGGCCGCCAAGCCATCCCTGAAAGCGGCGGTGGAGCGGGGCCTGCGGCTGAAAAAGATCGGCAATCGCCTGTTAGCCCTGATCGGCGGGCGGGAAGTCCATCCGATTTCGCCCTGTGTCGGCGGCTTTTATCGCACCCCCAGCCGCAGCGACCTGCTGGCCCTGGAAGAGGATTTGACCTGGGGCCTGGAGGCCGCGTTGGAAACTGTGGCCTGGACGACTAGCCTGCCCTTCCCCGACTTTACCGCCGATTATGAATTTGTGGCCCTCTCCCACCCCGACGAGTATCCGCTCAATGAGGGGCGGATTGTCTCCTCCAAAGGGTTGGACATTCCGATGGCCGAGTATGAGGCTTATTTTGTCGAAGAACAGGTGGCCCATTCCAACGCGCTGCACGCCCGGCGGCAGGGCGGCGGCAGCTATCAGACCGGCCCCCTGGCCCGGGTCAATCTCAATCTGGACAAGCTCTCCCCCCTGGCCCAAATAGTCTGGCGACAGTCCGGCCTGGAATTTCCCAACTACAATCCTTTCGTCAGCATCGTCGCCCGTTCGTTGGAGATGGTGCATGCCTTTGAAGAGGCCCTCCAAATCGTTGCAACGTATGAACAACCGCTGCCCAGCCGGGTTGTGGCCCCACCCCAGGCCGGAGAAGCCTGTCACCTGACCGAGGCCCCTCGGGGACTGCTCTACCATCGTTACCGGTTGGACGAGGCGGGTCTCATTCAAGAAGCCCGCATCTGGGCGCCCACTTCCCAAAATTTGAAGCGGATGGAGGATGACCTGCGGGCCTTCGTGCCGGCGGTGTTGTCCTTGCCCCTCGAGGAGGCCACCTGGCGCTGTGAGCAGTTGATCCGCAACTATGATCCCTGTATCTCGTGCGCCACCCATTTTCTCAAGCTGAATGTAATATAAGTTACGCAGTTCATCCCCAAAACCCCCTCCCAGCCTCCCCCGCAACGGGGGAGGAGCTATCTTCCCCCCGATTCGGGGGGATCGAGGGGGGTGAACTGCGGCAACTGCGTAAGTCCTATGTAAGTGATTTCGATAACTAACTTGTTAACTTCAAGCGGTAACCGTCATGCAGATTCACGTGGTTGGCATCGGCAATGAATGGGCCGGCGATGATGGCCTGGGACCGGCAGTCGTGCGCCGGGCGCAGACTGTCTATGAGCGCCGCTATGGGCAAGACCCGTCCCGACCGGTGACCTTTACCACGCTGACCGGCTCACCGCTCGACCTTCTGGAGATGAGTCGGCCTGATGATTTGCTGATTATCGTCGATGCGGTCAGCAGCGGCGCAGCGCCGGGTACGGTGCATCAGATCGAGTGGGAGCCGGGCTGTCTGGCAGCGCGGGGGAGAGAGGCCGCCGCCTGTCATGGCTGGGGCGTGCGGGAGGCGCTGGCCCTGGCTTCAGCCCTGGGCCGGTTGCCTGCCCGGGTGCTTTTGTGGGGCGTCGAGGTGGCTGTGACTGAACCGGGGACGGGGTTAACCGCCGGGTTCGGTTCCATAGAAGCGCCGCTCTGGTCGAATATTGTTGAGGAATTGCTGGAAATGGTGGTCGATTACCACGGCAGTTCTAAGATTTAAATCCGTCAAACTGGAGCCGCATAAAACGTAAAACGTGAAACGTAAAACCTGCTTATCGGTCAAAGACGTTACGTTTTTCGTTTTACGCTTTACGGATTTTGGATGATTATTTTCTTGGAGTTGCCTAACGGAGGGGGCGTAGATTTATAAATACTTCATTCTGATGTGCCTGGACAGGTGAACAGGATCAAAACTAATCACTTAACCAGGATGCAAACTCGCCAGATGACTGATACCTTGCCGGGGCTTTTAACTTATACTAAAACATCACTTGGTTACCCAATCAATGAAGATTAGGCCTGTGTAAGGAGGCACACCAATGGACAACAGAATAGCGATGCATATTGCCAGATTACAAAAAGAAAAAGCTCATTTGTTAGTAGAATTGGGCCATCTGTACCAGCAACTCAATGCTGAGATCGAGGTCGATGTCGAAGGCGGAGACCCCGAATTGGTGGATCGTGATATGACAGTGTCGCTGATTCGGGTGCAGGAGTATAAACTCAACGAGATCGACCACGCCCTGGAAGATGCCCGGCTCGGTCTGTACGGCATCTGCGAACGATGCGGTCGTCCCATCAACCCGGAGCGATTAGAAGCGATACCGGAGGCCACGTTGTGTGTGGAATGTAAATTGCTGATGGAAAAGATGCCATTCCATGTGAAACACCCGGTCACTGCTAGAGAAGCCAGGTTTTCTTAAATTTTATCGTAACTATTCAGCAGCCTCCCCAAACGATCATTTTTCGCGGGGATTTGGGGATTAGGGGATAAATTTTTAGATAAAATCTCCTAATCTCCTAATCCCCGCTATGACATCGCTGTTTTTAAGGCAACGGCTGAATAGATACATTTTATCTTGAGTTCATTTAGAGTTCGCATTTAGAGTTCACATTTAGAGTTCAAAGGAGATCTCCCAATGATTACGTACCCGCACACCCTGAATGTCAAAGAAGAAGCGGAGTCTTTGGCCTATTACCTCACGGCTGGCAACCCCTGCGCCAGCCTCTATCTGGCCCGCCTGATTGAATTGGATAATCAGGGCACGCTCCAACCTTTTGCCGACGCTCTGGCCGCTCGGCTCCAGGATCATTTGCAGCGTTGGGCCGAATTAGGGAGCATCGACCCCGATGTTGCCCTTGAGGATGAAGTCTATCAACTACTCAAAATGGCGGCTGTCGATTGGGATGGCGTGCCCTATACCGGTCGCTTCGACGAAGAAGCCTGATCCTCACGGATCGGTGATGAAATTTTTTTCATCACCGATCCATTGTGTTTACCTCGATTCATCGCCACTCTGTTCGATCCATGGTTCGATTTGAGCGGTATGGAACGCATAATCCTCTCCTCGGCCCTGTAGCCAATCCCTGATCCGCAGCGGTTCCACCCCCACCCCCTGAGCCACCAAGCCGCGCCGGGGTCTGACGGTTTGTCAGCCCGCTGCGGTCGTATCGCCTCCCCGCCTCACGGGCAAAAAAGCGCCGCTTGTGATCAGAGAAGCGTTCCCCCTCTTTTCTGGGCCGCTGCCCATCCCCGTTTATGTTCCACGGCTTGCATAGCAAACAGCCGGCCCTGCGGTTTTTGGGCCTTTTGCGGTTGTGGTTTATTTTGTTGCCGTTTTAATGGGTGATGACGATGTCAGAGCCGCCACCGGCCCGCCCGCTGAGTTGCCGGGTCGCGCCGGGCATGAAGCAGTAGCGGGGTCAGCGATGGCTCCGCTGACTATAACTTAGATTTCTATTTGTTTAACTAAATCCTTATGTCTTTAATACCAAACATTGGACAAATTTTCCGGCATCAGTACACTTGACCCACACCTGATTCGGGGATAGTAGGTTGGCGCGAAAATATCGTGAGGTATTGGCATGGTGGATCTTCTGGTGGCGGTGGCTCAGTTGGTGGTGGAGCGAATGGGGATTGGTAGATTAAGAAAACGGTTGATAGCCCTGAATTTATTGGAGATGGCTACGGAGGAAAGTAATCGCTAATGCCCTTGCGTCTCATAGAAGTGGTTCTACCTAAAGCGGACGACGAACCGGTGCGGGCACTGCTCGAAGAGTCCGTCATCCACTCTTGGCAAGCACCGGCCACCGGCGACGGGTTGCTGCTCAAAATATTGCTGTCTGCCGAGCAGTCCGAAACGATTCTTGATGCGCTCGAAGAAAAATTTGGCAGTATGGAAGGCTTTCGGGTTGTGCTGCTACCGGTCGAGGCCACCATCCCCCGTGTCGAGGAACCGGAAAAGACAGAGGAGGAGACTACCGAGGCAGAGGGGGCCAATGAGGGGGATGAAACGCAGGAGCGCATTAGCCGGGAGGAGCTTTACAATGACATTGTTGACGCTATCAAATTGTCAAAACCCTACGTAGCATTGGTGGTTCTGTCTGCTGTCGTGGCCGCCGTCGGCCTGATGCAGGATAATGTGGCCGTCGTCATCGGAGCCATGGTCATCGCCCCCCTGCTCGGCCCCAATGTCGGCCTGGCCCTGGCCACGACGCTGGGGGATTTCGACCTGGGCCGCCGTGCCCTGAAAACGAATCTCTTGGGTGTGGGATTGGCCCTGAGCCTGGCTATCCTCTTTGGCCTCTTCACAGTCGTTGACCCCACTGTGGACGAAATTGCGTCGCGCACTCGCGTCGGGTTACCCGATATCGCCCTGGCCCTGGCCTCCGGCAGCGCCGGCGTGTTGGCTTTTACCGGCGGCGTGGCCACCGCCCTGATCGGGGTCATGGTTGCCGTGGCTCTGCTGCCACCGCTGGTGGCCTTTGGCTTGCTGCTGGGGGCCGGTTATTGGCCGGAAGCCTTAGGTGCTTTGCTGTTGTTGGTTACCAACCTCATCTGCGTCAACCTGGCCGGGGTAACCACCTTTTTGGCCCAGGGCATCCGCCCCCGCCACTGGTGGGAGGCTGACAAAGCCGAGCGGGCCACCCGCTGGGCCATTGCCTTGTGGTCTCTCCTGTTGATGCTTTTAGTGACCGTTATTATTTTATCGCAGCGTCTCGACTGGCTGACCCTGTTCGAGTAGCCCTCACTGCCTGGCCCTGGCTGGCCCTCGTTGAGGACCCCCACACCTCAGAGGCCCAGGTCGTCACTCTGGTTTTGTGGGCCGGTTTGCTCCTCTATCTCTGGTTCGGCGGGGCCGTCTGGCGTTCCAGACTTCGGAAGTCTCGAAAGCTAACAGAGGAGACTTCCGAAGTCTCAATGTAATACAGTGCGCGTCCGGCTGTTTACTCTCCGCCGAAATCATCACCACCACCACCACTATCGCTCTCGGTGCGGCGGCTGATGGCCTTGTCGAACTGCTTGGTCAGGTGTTGCCACACCTCGGCCTGCGTTTGTTTGGCTTGGGTCAGCAAGTTTTGCACCGGTTCAAGCGGGTAGTGCGTGATCTGTGCCGCCGTTTCTTCCAGCAGGACGTAGCGGCGACTGGAGAATACCTTCATCTTCGTCTCGGTGACTGTCTCCAGCAAACCCCGCTGGGCCATATTCTCCTTGACTAACCCGGCTACCTCCGTCCACGGATCCTTGCTGTCCTGCCGCAGCCAATCGACCACCACCTGAAACACCTCCTGCCCCTCCCTGCCTACCCGGCTCTGGATGTAGGCTTCCAGACTGGGCGTCGGCCAGGCCGCCGGGCCGGTGGCGCTTTCCACCCGCAGCGTCGTTGAGGTAAAGAGGCCGAAGAACATCTTCTTCTGACTGATCTCTAGTCGCGTCGCCTCCGTCTGCTCGTTGGCCAGAAACGCCGCCGCCAGCATAACCTGTCCCAATTCCTGTCCGGAGACTTTCGTCTCCCCGTCGAACAGTTCCACCTTACTGCCCAGCCAGCCCGCCGCCGAGGCAAATTGCGCTCCGTTTAGCAGTACCATTTCGCTAGGTGTGATTTGATCGTTGAGTAAGTTCATCGTTGTTGCTCCTTCTTGGATAAGGTTGAGTTTGTCGCGCAGGTGGTTGACCTGCACCCGAACAAGTTAGCAACTTGTTCTACATCGTTTTGTGACCCTATTATCGGGGAAAAAGTAGAGAAAATCACTGAGGAAATGGTGAAGATTGGCTGAAGTTTAGATCGGGCAATTTCCAAATTGAAATACACGGTGGACAACATCTATTTTCCCTTACGGCTTGAGTTACGGTATAATCACTCTACCGTAAAACGCAAAACGTACAGCGTCGTGATGGCTATAACCAGTAGACCGCAGCATCCTGAGTAAATCGAGGCACGAGATTGTATCGAAGGGTACGATTGCGGTCTACTGATAACGCCAAATCTTTACGTTTCACGCATCACGTTTTACGGATCACACTATCAACCCCATAGAAATTTTGGTGACCCACCCATGCTATCCATCACTCAACCAAATGCGGAAAATAAGAACGGCTACACCATCGCCCTGCCCAACTTCGAAGGACCGCTCGATTTACTCCTGTCATTGATCGAGCGGGAAGAGCTGGACATCACCAAAATCTCGCTGGCCCGCGTCACCGACCAATTTTTGGCCTATCTGGAAGTTCTCAAACAGGTTCACGCCGATGAGTTGACCGATTTCCTGATGATGGCGGCCAAGCTGATTTTGATTAAATCGGAGGTGTTGCTGCCCCGCCCCCCGCCGAGCGTCGTCGAGGAGGAAGAGGAGGATGTCGGTGATGAGTTGGCCCGGCAACTGCGGCTCTACAAGCAGTTCAAGGAGATTGCTGCCCATCTGCGCGACCTGGAAGAGATGGACCAGCATAACTACATCCGCCTCGACTACGCGCCGCCCAAGGTCGAGCCGAGGCTGGAGCCGGGTAGCATCAGCCTGGAGCGGTTGCTCAACGCCGCTCGCCGCGCCTTGACCGTCAAGCCGCCGGAGCCGGATGTGGACGAGATGGTCTCGCGGGAGGTGGTCACCATCGGCCAGCAGATGGCCCACATCCGCGAGGCGCTGGACAGCGACGGCGAGATTAATTTTCAGCAGTTGCTCTCCCCCCAGCGAGACCACATCGAGGTTATCGTCACCCTGTTGGCCGTCCTGGAGCTAATCAAGCGGCGCGTCATCCGGGTCAAACAGCCCGATCTCTTTGGCGATTTGATGATTTACAAAAATGACACAGCCCCGGAGCTGTCCGAGGCTGAATGGGAAGAGCTAACCGAATTGCGGGATGTGTCGTAGGCTTTTTAGCTCACCAACACTGAATTAGCGTCCTCAATGTCATTAAGTTAAGCAATGATAGCATCCCGAGTAGCGCGGAACGGAGTGGAGCGCGTATCGAGGGGTGCGG
>CAZWZZ010000045.1:1366-16663 GCA_964638395.1 uncultured Caldilineaceae bacterium | reverse complement strand
GTTCCGGGCCGGTGACGACCGCCGGATTGCCGTCCGAGATGTAATAGGCGTCCGGGTTTAGCTCGAAATAGGTCAACCACTGGTCGAGCGAATCAACGGTAACTTCCAGCCGGGAGACGCGGTAGGGGTCGAATGTGTCGGCGAAGGGCGACTCCGTCGGCCCGCCCCAGGCCGCCGCGTTGCCCACGTAGTGATAGCTGTAGTCACCCCACGTCCCGCTTTTGAGAAAATCTGTGGTGTAAGGAAAACCGCCGTAGGGGACAGAAAGCGTTTGCACGGTGTAGCCCGGCACCAAATCCTCGATGACCCGCTTGCTAATGGCCAACTCCCAATAAATTCGCTCGGCGGTGGCCACCGACAGATCGGTGTGGTTGACCGTGTGGCTACCCAGTTCCATCCCCTGCTTGACCAAAAATTGCGCTTTGGCTTTGGCCCATTGCGGTTGGCCAAAGATCGAGCGATGATTGCCGGTGTCGTTGCCGAGCAGGAAAAAAGTGGCCCGGGGCGGCCAGTCGTGGGGATGTTGATTGTGAAAATTGAGGATAATGCCCACTGCGCTGTCGGCGTCAATCACCTTACTGTCCAACATCCGAAATTGGGTAATGTCTGAGTCGTCGAAGGTCAACGCCACCGGCTTTTTGCCGGGCGGCACATCGGGTAAGCCATTGATAAGATCAATGAAGTTGACCGGATAGTAGCCGCCGGCCCGAAGCCGCTGCAAATCGGTCCGGAAATTATCGGGCGTCCGCTGATACCGGGTTTCGGGGTAGGCGATACGGTGGTATTCCAACACCAACACCTGCCCTAACTCATTGGCCCCGGCAAACGTAGGAACCGCCTCTGCTTCCGCCGCCGTGATGCCGGTCGCCCCGGCTGGAGCGGGTTGATTTTCGGCCAATTGGGCGGCGGGGGTCACCGTGGCAAACAGTATATTGTTAGCCGTCTGGGAGGTCGAGGCGACCGGTTTGATGGTGACCAGGCCATAGGCAGCCAACAACATCCCACACAGGGCCAAACCCGATAGCGTGAGGATCAGAGTATTGATTTTCGTCGTCAGCGTTGGTAAAAAATTTTGGAGTCGTTTCACCCAGTTATTGTAAAGTAGAATGGGGAAAATGTAAACTTGCCGGGGTATTTTTTGACATAAAGTTATGGACTCTGTTTCACCGCGCCATACCGGTCGGGATCAAAGTGAAGCGGCCATTGAGTCTGATCGTCGTAAATCGCTCCCCGCAATTCGGCCCGCCCCAGATCCGCCTCCCGTAGATCCGCCCCGCTCAAATTCGCGCCAAACAGTTTGACCTCGCGCAGCGTGGCTTTGGGCAACGTGGCCCCGCTTAAATCGGCATCACTCAAATCAGCCCAACGCAGATTAGCCTGGCTGAAGTCGGCTTGGGCCGCTTTAGCCCCGGTCAAATCGGCCAGGCTCAAATCGGCGTGGCTGAGATTCGCCCCGCTCAGATCGGCCTCCCGCAAGCCAACGTTGTAGAGATAGGCCCCCGTCAGGTTCGCCCCGCTCAGATTGGCCACACTCAAATTGGCCCCGCGCACATCCGCTTTTTGGAAATCACACCCGCTCAGGTCGGCCCGAAAAAGATTGGCCCGACTGAGGTTGGCCCCGTTGAGGTCGGGACGTTGCCCTTTCTGGCGGGCCCGGTCCACGATCTGCATTATTTGCGTTTGCGACAGTTCGGTTGTCATTGTTCCGCCTCGATCCTGTTTTGAAGCGCCCGAAGCCGTTGAAAATCTTCTTGATGTTTGGGATAGGCGCTGCGAAAAATAGCCAATAGCTCTTGATAAAAGGCGTGATGCCGGGCGTTTGGTTCGACAGGGGAGCCGTAAGCAGCCCAGGCTTGAGCCGTCGGTGCCAGGTCGAACAGCCCGACGCCGCTGCCCGCCAACAAAATCGCCCCCAATGCCGACTGCGAGGCCACCCGCAGCGGCTGCACCGGCAAGTTAAAAACATCGGCTATAATTTGCGTCCAGACCCGGCTTTTGGCCCCGCCCCCGCCCAGAATGAGGCGTTCCGGGCTGGCGCCCAGCCCGGCCAACAGGGTAAAAGCATCGTAACAGGCCAGAGCCACCCCTTCCAACACCGCCCGCACCAACTCGGCCTGCCCGTGGCGGGCGGTCAACCCTAAAAATAGCCCCCGCGCCTGGGGGTCCATGTGGGGCGTGCGCTCCCCGACCAGGTAGGGCAAAAACAGCAATCCCTCGGCCCCCACCGGTGTGGTTTCGGCCCAATCGCTCATCCGGGCAAAGGTCTCCGCTCCGTTTAGAGCCAAGACCTGGTCCCGCAGCCACCGTAACGACAGCCCCGCCGCCAGCGTCGCCCCCAGTTGGTACCAACCGGGGGTGGTCGCGGTCGGCGGTAGGGCGCTGCAAAAGGTGTGCAACCGGCCCTGCTCATCCACCTGAACCGCCGGAAGCGGTAAGGCCAGTTGCCCGCCGGTGCTGATCGTCAGCAGCAGCCGGTCTGCCGTGACCACCCCCGCCCCCAACAGACTACAGGCCGTATCCGCCGCGCCGGTGATGACCGGCGTTTCAGGGGTCACTCCCAATGCTTCGGCGGCTTGGGGCATCAAATGACCGGCCATCGCCGAGGCCGGTTGGAGGGGGGGCAATCGAGACTCGTCAATGGCCAGGGCCTCCAGCAGCGTGGTCGACCAGCGCCGCTGTTGGACATCTAGCCAGGTCGTACCCGACGCATCGCTAGGGTCGGTAGCCAGGCTGCCGGTCAGCCGCCAACGCAGGTAATCTTTGGGCAGCAAAATTGTGTCCACCCGTCCCCACAAATCAGGCCGTTCCTGTTGCACCCAACGCACGGTGGCGGCCTGAAAGCCGGTGGCGACCGGCGTGCCCGCCACCTTGACCAGCCGTTCGGCCCCGACCAGGCTGGTGATCTCCTCAACCTGTGTCCGGCTGCGCTGGTCGGCCCAGATGATCGCCGGCGCGAGCGGCTGTTTGTTTTTGTCAAGCAGGACCGTGCCGTGCATCTGCCCGGATAGGCCGATGGCGGCGATGGTGGCCCTGCCGGAAATGTCGGCCACCGCTTGATGGGTCGCGCTGACCGTGGCTTGCCACCAATCATTGACATCCTGCTCGGCCCACCCCGGTTGGGGATGGCGCGTCGGATAGGCGGCGCTGCCCTGCCCAACGATGTCACCCGCCTCGGTCGTGACCAAAACTTTGACGGCAGAAGTGCCGAGGTCGATACTAAGTAGATGGGGCATCTGCATACCGACGCCTGATGGTTTGAATAGACATACCCTCGTCGAATAAATTGCCTCGATTACACCTGATGGGAGGCCCAAGAGACTGTCATACTCCAAATATCAGCCGTATCTATGCATTAGTAGGTTACGAATCTACAAGGGTATTGGGGTAAACAATGGAGTAGGCGTAACTATAATTCCAAACCGGGATTTTTGCAAGAAACATTTGTTTTTCGGGTGCGTCGTGTATCGAAGGGTGCGGCAAACGGCAGGAGGCTGGGTCAATCCCGCACCTGTCCTACCCTTGACATTGAACCAGGCGTTTTTTGGAAATTGTTCCGTTCTCCCCTATAATGGGCAAGTTATCAGACATATGGGGAGATAAATAGTTATGAACCTGCAAGGAAAATTGTTTGCCGAGTCGCCTATTTACCAGGGCAACTCCCGTAAGACGTTGTTCACCCGCGACGGGGACGGCACGCAGCGGTTGGTTTCGTTGGCCGGGGAGATTTCCGGCACGGCCCAATCCTTGATGGATGCCTTTATTGGGCGGTCAAAAAATGGCCGCAACATCGGCTTATTGGAGCAGTTGTGGCAACGGCTGTATGGCGCGTCGATGCCGTCAGGTCTTATCAGCGACGTAAGGTGTCGTTTGCAGGCCGATAGCTATCCGGCTGACAACTTTTTTGATATGCGGATGGGGCTGCGGCTGGATGAAGACCGCTGGGCCGTGGAGTCGAACGCCAACTATAAAATGGAAACGGTGCTGCGACACTCCGTCTTCGATTTGAACCTGTCGATCAACGATTCCATTCTGTCGAAGGGGCAGAATCAGGCGCAGTTATACTATTTACTGCAAGAGCTACAGGCGGGTCGCTTCTGGTTCGGAGCCGGTAAAAGCAAGGGGCTGGGCCGCCTCCGTTTAGAGATGGACCTGCCCTTTAGTGCCCCCTCCGCTCCGCCCAAAATCCAGGCAGAGGCCAACCATTTGACCGTCGGCCTGACCTTCAACGCCGAGAACCCCCTCTTGGTCGGCTGGAACTGGGGCAAGGTCGATCCCAGCGCCCCGCCGGCCTTCACCTCTATCGAGGGTCGGTTGCTGCTGGAAGGAATGCAGGAGCTGCCGGAACCGGTTCGCCAACGCCTGGAAATGAGTATCGGCGGGCCAATCCTCAGTCCCCAGGATTGGAAACAAAAATTGGCCGATTACCTGCCCCGCGTCCTGGCCATCTGGCTGCAAGAGCAGGCCAGCGGTACGGTGGAGGTCTGGACGTTGCCGGATAGCGCCCTCAAAAAATTGGGCAAGGGCAAACATGGCCTTTCCAAAAAGATAATCAAGCAATTGCAACCGCTGGTCGATAAGCCGTTTGCCAGCGAAGAGGCCGCCACCGCTGCTGTAGATGACGCGCTGGGTGAAAAATCGAATATGCTCAACCGCGTCCTCAAGCGATTTGAAACGGAACAGGAGACGAAGCAACAGTTCGACCCGGCGGCCTGGCAGGAGATTGCCGGGAGCCTGGGGCTGCCGGAAAGTCTAGCCGATACGCTGGCTACCCAGATCGAGGATGAAGCGGCATTGGTGGCCACGCTCAAGCCGGCCTGCCGCCCGGTGCTGGCCCGCCTGTCCGAGCAGGTCGAACAGCAAATCCGGCTACTGCAAAGTGATGCCTGGGTGGATGCTGAAATCGCCAGCCGGGAGGGGCATCTTCACATTAAAGAGATGCTCCAGCGGGGCCAGATTAATGAACGGCAGTGGGAAGATCGCAACAAAGCCCCGGCCGGGGTCAACATTGCCGTGTGGCGGGAGTTTTTGGACAGCCACAGCCGGGTCCGCTTCCGGTATCTGGTCAATCGCCGCAACCTACAAAAAAGTATCGCCAACGACCAAAACTTTATCGCTTTTCTGAAAAGCTACCGGGACCGCACCCGCCAGGAATTATCCCAGCCCCACCACATTGACTTTCGCCCCGGCGGGCCATCCAACCGGGAGATTTCCCGCAAATATGGCAAGCCGTATGACAATATTTTTATGCGGATGTTGTCCTGGGCACCCTCCACCCGCGACGAGGGCATGTGGGAAATTTACATCCCCGGCAGCACTGTTAAAGGGGCCTTCCGCAAGCGGGCCTCGCAGGTTCTCAAAACGTTGTGGGGCGAGACGGGCCGGACCAACCAAATGATCGATCTGCTTTTTGGGAAGCAAGGGCAACGGGGCCTCGTCTTCTTTTCTGATGCCTATCTGGTTGATCCTGCCGCACCGGAGGAGAATTGGTGTTCGATGGATGGAGTCAAAATGGACCCGGCCACCGGACAACCGACCGAGGGGGCCAAACAGGATTATCTGTTTGCCTACGGCGATAAATTGAACTTCCGGCTGCGACTTGATATGTTAGACCTGGAAGGGCGTGACCAAGACGCCTTGGGGCTGCTGGCCCTGCTGATTCAAGACTTTAAGCACGGCGATATTCCGCTGGGTGGCGAGAAAACGAGCGGCTTTGGCTGGGTGCAAGCCAACGTGGCCGGGCTGACCTGGCTGACCGGCACGTCGGGCGGCCTCAACAAGCAACTGTTTGGCGATGCCTCGCTCTCGACAGCGGGTATCTGGCACAGCCTCGATTTGAAAGGTGAGGAGGCCGCCACTGCCTTGCAGAGTATCGCCAACATCGCCGCCGAGCAGGCCAAGGTGTCTACGGAGCCGCCCCGGGCCAAAGCCGGTTTTGTGTCACACCGCTCTTTTGGCGGCTACAGTGGTCAATTAGCCGTGGCCGCTGAAATTTTGACGCCGACCCACGTCCGCGAAAGTGGCGAGCCATCCTACCGGGCCAGCCTGGATGGGGAGCCGGTCAACGGCTGGGATAATTTTGCGATGGCCCCGCCCGAAGCGGCCCGGCGCAGCACGCCCAAACAGTACGCTCTGCCCAGCAAAAGCCTGCGGGGGATGTTGCGCCACATTTACGCCATCGCCAGCAACTCCGCCCAACCCAGTGATGATATTAGCCGCCTGAACCCGGAGGATAGCCTGTTTGGCTGGGTCGGTCAGGGACCAAATCAATCCATTATGGGCCGGCTGGTGGTCAACTTTGGTCTCTTTGAATCGCCGGAGCTGGCCTGGTTCAAAGTACCCTATCCTTATGGCCGCTGGCGTTACCGGGATGGCAAGTGGGAAGATGTTTCGGGCGGTACTACGGCCCACGTGCGGATTGCCGACCGCTGGCGGCTCTTCCCGCCCGTACCACCGGCCCCCATCGTCCAACGGCTCGATGAGTTTCAGCCGGATACGGCCCAGGCCAGCTACGTTCGAGCCATTTTACCCGGCTCACGGGCCTATTTTACTATTCGCTTCTGGAATCTGGAGGAGGCCGAGTTGCAGCGGCTCATCTGGTGCGTGGCTCTGGAACCGAACTGCGCTCACCGAATAGGTAAGCATCGCCACATTGGGTTGGGCAGCCTGCGCCTCCATCTGTTGCCGGAAAGCCACCTGATCGATTGGCCCAAGCGGTATGCCGGCGAGGACAAAGCGGCCTGGCAACAGCCCCTCCAGGTCGAGCAGTGGCTCACTCCCACGGTGATCGAGCATCACCAGGAGATATGCCGGATTCTCAATGCTGACGCCCTTTGATTGGCTGCGCCGGTGTCGTACCGGCGCGGAGTTATTGGCCACGCTGGCCACGCTGACGTCACATCCCCACTTACTGGATGGCCAAATGGGGCCGCCCCATTCAGCCTGGGGTGGTCCCTGTCGCCGCTGTTGGCTCTATGCCTCCCCGCCCGACGATCACTACTGCCTGTTTTGCCAGACGGTGGCCGGTCGCGCCAAAAATCGGGGCGCTATGTCTCGTAAGGCGGTGGTCATCTGGGGTTATGTCAACCAATTGCCCCGCTACATAGAAACGGCAGAGGGGTTTTATGCCGACCACGCCCTGGGGAGCTACGTCCACGACCCCAATCGCTTTTTGCTGGTGGTCTACCGGTACGACCTCAAACCCTGGCTGCAAGAATTGGTTTTGTATCACGGGGCCGGTATGAAAGGCCTCCTGCAAATCATCCCCACGATGGGGGCGATGCCCAGTATGGATATGGGGGAAGCTCTATCCCAGATTGTCCAGCGTGAGTCCAACTACTCGCTGGATCGCTTGCGGATACAATTCTACGCCTCGCCGGCCCAAATTCATCGCTATAACGTCCGGGATAAGCGGGGGAAACTCACTTTTGAAATCACCGAGTTCCTGCATTTGTTAGAAGTGGCTACGCTATTTCGGACGCTGCTCTACCCGGATGAACAGCAAATGCTCTACCAGTTGTTGCAGGTGGATGACGTGGGCGAGGCCCAATTCTATTGGGGCCGTTTCTTGGGAAAAATTAGCCAGGAAGCCAAAGACATGTTGAACGCCTGGAAAATTCGGCAGTGGCCGGCCCATCAGATTGAATTATTATACGAGACGATAGAGTATGTGGAGTTTCTTGGAACCGATTAATGTGATTCGCTACTTGTGCGTGTGGCGAGTCAATCGCGCTCTGGTGCGGCTGCCCCATTACCTCTCCAGAGACTTATCCAAAGTGTTGGGGACTATTATTGCCGAGCGACTGCCGACGAGAGAGGCCCGTCCCTGGCGCAAGGCACTCAAGCCTCAGCCGACCGGTGGCAACGCAAAAAATTTATCCCCGGCCTGGCCCATTGAGTCGGTTTTGTTCACTTATCCCGGCAAGCGGTATTATGGGCCGGGTGAGTCGATTTTCTGGGAGCTAAAGCTGATGGGGCCGTTGGCCGACCACGGTTTTTTCCTGGAGGTGATTTTACCGGCGATGGAGGCGGCCAGCCAGACGACCGACACGCGCTGGTACCGCTCTAACACGTTGTGGGGTCGCTTTGACATCCAGGCTATTTATGTGGCTCGTGGCCCGCAGTGGGAAGCGTTGGTCAGCGATGGCCGGTTGGACACCCGCTATCGGGCCACCCCGATGCAGTGGGCGGAGGGACTGTCTTTCGAGCCGCCCCGCCCTTGCCGCCGCTTGACCTGGCTGACCCCGGTTGATTTGAGGAATGTGACCTACACCGACCCCTCGGAGACGTCTCCCGCGAATGAGCCGCCGCCGACCCCCACGTTGGCCTTGTTGCTGGATGGCCTGTTGGCCCGCATCGCCGACTTGGTGCCGGGTAAATATACCTCCTCCGGCGATGTGTGGAATATGTTATCCCCGGACGATCAGGCGGCCTTGTGGGATGCCGTCAGCGAGGCCCACCATCTGCAACCCCGGGAGCAGCAGTCTGAAAAAATCCCCTCCGGCTGGCCGCCCGGCTGGCTAGGCCAGCAGATCTTTGCCGCTATTTCCCCCCCGGCCTTACCCTATCTGGAGTTGGCCTCTATCCTGCACCTCGGTCGCCAGACCCATGTGGGGTGTGGTACGTTCGTTTTGTGACCATTTATCGAGACCGTTGTCGCCGGGCCGTCAAGCGCCGCCGGACCCAACTAACACCCCGCTCGATCTTTCCGGCCAGCCACTCCGGTTCGGGATGGGGGAGGAGCGGCCACGGTTCCAAATCGAGCCGGGCCAGCACACCGTTCGCCGCGGCCAGGCCGGTCGTCGCTGCCCGCTCCAGGTAGAGGGCCGGGGTGGGGTGATAGACCCAATCGCCACAGGCCCACAGATTCGGCCAGGGGGTGTCGATACCGAGATGCTCATCCGCCTCGCCGACGCTGAAGAGGGTGTGGCTGGCCTCGTTCCGCAGCAGGACGGAGTGGAGCAGATGGCCGCGCAGTTCGGGGAAGGCGCGGTAGGTGTCCATCAATACCTGGGCCAGGAGCGAGGCGTCCGGTTGTTCCAGCAGCTCGGCCGGACCGTAGATGTGCATTTCGAGGGCGCTCCCGCCGGTTTGTTGATGCCAAACACGATAGGCATCTTGCAGGCGATGGAGCCAGAAGAAGTTGTCCATCATAAAGTTGCCGGTAAAAATACCGGCTTCGGTCATAGATCGGGGCGCAGTGTCGAACCAGAGGCGGATGATGGCTGTGGGAATGCCTTCGGGAAAACGGAGAGTCGCGGCTCGAGCTTGCGTGGCCGGGCTGTTTTGCAGCAGCGTCGCCGTGGCCGGAGCATCGAGGGCCAGAATGACGTGGGGCGCATTAATGGTCTGCATCTTTCCTTTTTGTTCATACTCAACCGACCAGCCCTCACCCTCCGCCGCTGCCCGTTGTAGAGCCATCACCCGCGTCCCCAAATGTATCTGACAGCCCAAATCGCAGGCGACCCGAGCCAGCGGTTCGACCACACACGCCCCGCCGGAGGCCGGGAGATAATCAAAAATCCAGGCATCCCGCCGCAGCAGGGTGTAGAAGCGCAAAAAGGCGATGAAGCCGGAGGCCGGAACCTCTTCCGGGTGATGGGCCAGAGCATTGCGGGCCAGCCCGGCGAAAAAGCTCTGCAAGTTGGGGGACCAACCGCTCATAAAATCGGCCAGACTCATCCCCTTGAGCGACTTCTGCTCGGCCAGCGGATCAATCGACATGGCCGAGATGAGGCTGCCAAAGACGCGAAACAGAGCGGCCACATCCCGCAGGGTCAACATGTTCAGGAAGCGGGGTCGCAGGAAGAGTTGCAGATAATGGAACGGGGCCGGGATCAGGCTATGGCGGATAGCCCGACCCATCGCCGCCCGCCGGATGCGTTTGCCCCGCCCGGCGATCCACATCTCCTCGCGGGCCGGGACGAAGGCCGGCAGGATGTCGTGCCGGGCCAGAATCCCCCTGAAATTGACGTAGGGGGACCAGATGCCGTGGACGCCGTGTTCGCCGGGAAAGGACCAGGTTTGCCCCTGCTGCTCGATCTCGACGGTGGGGCCACTTTGGAGCCGCCCGCCCAGCCGTTCCGGGTCCGCTTCCAGCAGGCAGGGGGTCAGCCCCCGCTCGGCCAGATGGAGGGCCGCCGTCAGACCGGCCACGCCGCCGCCGATAATCAGGGGGGCTGTCGGGGACAGGGTGTCAGGTAAGGGTTGGGTTGGCATAGCGGCTCCGATGGTTCGTAAAACGTGAGGCGTAAAACGTAAGTTTTTCGGCTAAGTTTATGACGTGTGGTACTGTGGGTTAAGCAGGGGGATTGTAGTGGAAAGGAGCGGAATTGGCGAATTTGGGGGATGGTGAGGTGGGGTGTTTCGCTTTTTGCTCGGGATTTTGGTAATATATGGGAATAATTTGATGAGCAGGTTGTTATGTGTCCAGTAAACTCAAAACATATTGACCCTTTATAGGCGATACTCAATACAAATGAATACCTTTAAACAAATCACTCAGAATTTGGGGCTCGAAGATTGGATAATTGCTCTGACAGGTTTAGCCTCTATCACTATAAGCATTTCAAGTTTCTTTGGTTACTTGCCTCTTGATCAAAAACAGACCTCGTCAATTTTAATCGGAGCAGTCGGGCTATTGATGGTGACGGTAGTCGTGCAGACTGCCATGCGGCAGAAGGAAAATCTAAACTTGCAAGAGAGGATTGAGGATGCTGAGTTAAAATTACGCAACTCAATTGAGCATGTGGAGGCTGAATTAAAAGATACATTTGGTATCGCTGAAACTGAACTGATGAATTGGTCAGAATTTCTGGAGCGTCTTAGCGATAGCGTTGAAAGGACAAAAACTCATATTCATGAAGTGTTCTTATTATTGCCCGGTGAAGAACATACTCTTCCCGGATATTATTCAAAAAGTTCTTCTCCAACCGAACTGTATTTTGCAAGGAACACAGAGTACAAGGAAACAGTTGCTAGAAAAGTAAAAGAAGATGGAATTGTGTTCAAAAGAGTTCAGTTTATTCCAAACAGAAGGGTGTTAGAAGAAACAATTTTCAGATTACTCTATCACAGCGAAGGTGAATATTACATCCGTTACTGCGAGGCACCTAAAGAGCCGGTACCTCTGCTAAACATAATCTCATTCGATTATAGGGAATTTTATCTGTCCTATTACCATCCACACGAGCCAGCAGAAGAAAGAAAGCTTCTATATATCCGTGAAAAAGAATTTACTGAATTTTTTAAATCCTACAGGAGTACAACGTGGTTCAATGCACTTCCCTTAAATGGCCCACACGTTCCCATTTTTTATGATGCATTTGATAAGGTCATAGATAGTCTCGGTAAAAATATCGAGTCTTCTGAAGAAGGCCGCAGACAAGTAGTAGATGTGCAACAAATTGTAAAAGATATCAAATCTAAAATGGAAGTTGAGGCTATATCCGCTGAAGAAGCACCTTGAATTTTCCCCTACCAGCCCTCCCTCAGCGTCGCGTTGACAGTTGGACCGCATCGTTGCAACTGATGGAGGCAGCCGGGGGAAACCTTATGAATGGTGGTTTTGCTTTTGCAGTTTTGAGGGAGAGAGAATGCCGGTTGTTTTACGCATCAAAGGATACAAATTTTGGTTCTATCAGGCAGACCTTGAGGAACCGCCCCATGTGCATATCGGCAAGGCTGGTAAAGAAGCAAAATATTGGCTAGACCCCATTGCTTTAGCCCGGACAAGAGGGTTTAGAGATCACGAACTGAACCAAATTGAAAAAATATTGACCAAATATCGTGACCGTATCTTGGCTGCCTGGCAAGAGGAGGATCGTAAACGTGAGAACCGTTAAAGCAAAGTTAGACTTATACGACGATGAAATAATTGTGCTGCCGATTATCATTCCCGATGTAGAGGAGGTCAAAGCCTTTGCCGAGAAAGTTCACGCCGAGGGGCAAAACTGGAAAGGCGAACTATTTGGCTGGCAAGCGGAATATACACCTGAGCGTGCCGAAGCGCCGCTTGATTCCAAAATGACATTTACGCCGGCTGATTTTTGTATCGGTGAAAGTGACGTTTGGTTTTACTCATTGATGTGGGAGCAGGGGAAACAGAACGCCCCGGTCGAGTATTTAGATGAAAGCAATATCTTGGAGCCATTCACTCTCGATAAGACGATGCAACTGACACCGCAAAGGGCCGGGTAAAAATACCGCAAGGAGACAAAATCACCGTGATCAGAGTCATTTATCGCTGGAAAGTCAACCCAGAAGACGAAACCAAGTTCAGGGCGGCCTGGGTAAAAACAACGACCGGCATCCGCGAGAGAACGCCCGGAGCGCGGGGCAGTATGCTGCTGCAAAACCAGCAGGAGCCGACGGAGTTCATCACGATGGCCCGGTGGGACCGGCTGGAAGATTGGCAGGCGTTCTGGGGCGAGACGAGCAGCGCGGATATGGAAGTGATGCACGCGCTGGCAGAGCGCGTTTCTGTGGAGGCCTTTGAGGAAATAGAAGATCATACCGTCTGATAAAAATCGACTTTTTGTGGAATTCAACACAGCGAATCCCCTTTTCGCTGTTAATCCGAAACTGACAGTCGAGGTTCATCTCGGCTACGTCTCCCCTGCCCGCCCCGTTGTTGAGTATCCATCTGCCACCTCGCAAGCCTTTAGTTAATATTTCAGGAGTTACGCGGTTGACGATTTTACCCCCCTCACCCCCCGAATCGGGGGGAAGATAGCTCCTCCCCCGTTGTGGGGGAGGCCGGGAGGGAGTTTTGGGGGTAAACTGCGTAACTCATAACCCGGACGAGCCGGAACCAAACAGGATTGAACCACTCCTCAAGAAATTTGGTTGACAAATTCGTAAAACGTAAGGCATAAAACGTAATGATTTTGGCAAAATAACACCTCACGTTTCACGTTTTGCGTTTTACGGGGTGACGTTGCTCAACCTAGCGGGTAAAAAAGTGTCAACTTATTCTGAACCATCCCGAATAAATTCTGTCAAAAACCTGTTCACTTGTTCAGTATTGAACGCAAAATCTTGACACGCAACAAAAACTGTGTTATGATAGTGTCGTTCATTTGAACATTGCTGAACATATGAACAGGTGGTGTATGGCAACGACGGCAGACCGCAAAAAACTCCTCTTCAAAATCGCCAAAGCGTATTACGAAGATGACCTGACACAGGGTCAAATCGGCAAACGCTTTGGCTTATCCCGCATTAAGGTCTCCCGTTTGCTCCAGCAAGCCCGTGACGAGCAGATCGTGCAGATTTCCATCATCCCCCCCGAACAATCCAACGCCGAACTTGAACGAGAGCTGGAAGCTGCCTACGGCCTGGATGAGGCCGTGATTGTTACCCCCTCCGCCTACAGCCACCCTACCTTGACCCAAGAAATCGGTCTGGCGGCGGCGGAATGTTTGGTCCGCCGCCTGCACGGCAACGAGGTACTGGCCCTCAGTTGGGGCACAACCTTGTTGGCGGTCGTGGATCATCTAACCCCCCAAAATTGGCCCAATTTGAAAGTGGTGCAGATTTTGGGCGGCCTGGGCCGTCCGGAAGCGGATGTCCACGGCACCGACCTGACCCGACGGCTGGCCCAGGCCCTCAACGCCAGACCGCGCATTTTAGCCGCGCCCGGCATCGTCAGCAGCCCGGCGGTGCGGGATGCCCTGCTAACCGACCCCCAAATTGCCGACACGTTAACCCTGGCCGCCAACGCCGATGTTCTTTTGGTCGGGATTGGTCGGCCCACGGAAACTTCGGTGGTTCAGCAATCCGGTATTCTGACCGCCGAAGAGTTTCACCAACTGGAGACGGCGGGCGCGGTAGGGGATATTGCCCTGCGCTTTTTCCAGGCCGACGGCCGGCCCATCGACCACGAAATCAATCAGCGCATCATCGGCCTGAGCCTGGATCAGATTGCCGCCGCCCCCTGCATCATCGGCGTCGCCGGCGGGGCTAGAAAATTTGAGGTCATCCGGGCCGCGCTGTTGGGTAAATTTGTCAATATCCTGGTCACCGATGACCAGACCGCCAGCCGTTTACTGACCGAACCGCTTACCCTGGCCGGTAATTCGACCGGACCAACCAGGATTCCGGTTTGATGTTATCAGGAGACCTCAACGGCCAAGCTCGGAGGAGGTCTGTCCCACAGAGAGGTTTCGCACTGACCTCCGACCGCCGGTTGCAAACCGGCTCGGAGCATTTGATTGCGGTCCACTGATTATGGTTTCGGTTTCAACGTTTAGGCAGAAAGGAGATGACTATGGCAGTGTATCTTTTAGGGCTTGATTACGGAACCGGCGGCGCGAAAGCCTGCGTCATTGACGCTGAAGGAGAGGTGCGCGGCTTTGCCTTTGAAGAGTACCCCTTCATCCACGAAAAGCCGGGCTGGTCGGAGCATGACGCCCCCAACTATTGGCAGGCCGCCTGTCGCCTCATCCGGGCGGTGGTGGTTGAGGCCGGCATCTCGCCCCGCGACATTCGGGGGCTGGCCGTCTCCTCGGCGCTGCCCTCGCTGGTTTTGGTTGATCGGGACCACAATCCTCTCCATCACGCCTACAATTTGATGGACCGCCGGGCCACCCGCGAGGTGCAATGGCTCAAAGAGACCATCGGCGAAGAACGCATCTTTCAACTGTCCGGCAACCGGCTGGAAGACCACCCGGCCATCGTCAATCTCCTCTGGGAAAAGAACAACCGCCCGGACGCCTTCAAGCAACTGTACAAAGCCTTGACCATCGACGGTTACATCACCCTCAAGCTGACCGGGCGGGCCGTGACCTGCTACGGCGACGCCGCCTTTTACGGCGTGGCCTACAACCTGCGGGAGCGTCGCTTCGATACCGCCCTGCTGGATGAAATCGGCCTCGACCCCACGCTGATGCCCGACCTGTTCAAATCGGAAGAGGTGATTGGCGAGGTGACACCCGCCGCCGCCGAAGCCACCGGCCTGGCCGCCGGAACGCCGGTTGCCGCCGGGCAGGTCGATTTCAACGCCAGTTGCATCGCCGCCGGCGTGACCCAGCCGGGCGACATTATGAGCAATCTGGGCACGGTCGGCAACTTCGGCATCGTCCATCAAAACCCCGACTTCATCTTCTCCGACGTGGGCTACGCTATGATTACCTGCGCCTTCACCGTCGACTCCGACCGGACCTACGTCACCATCCCCACCACCACCACCGGCGGCCAGTCGATCCGCTACCTGCGGGACAACTTCTCCCAGGCCGAGGTAGAAAGCGAGCGGGTGCTGGGCGTCTCCGCCTACGATTTGCTCAACCTACAGGCCCAAAA
>CAZWZZ010000045.1:0-1266 GCA_964638395.1 uncultured Caldilineaceae bacterium | reverse complement strand
GCAGCCGTGGTGATATCAAAGGGAGAGGTCCCTCTATGGAACTGTATGCACATTTGCAAAAGCGGGAAGCGGCCGGCAACCCCATCCGGGTCGGGTTGGTTGGCTGCGGGCAAGAAGGGTCGGGCATGTTGCACATCACCCGCAAAATGGCCGGGCTGGAGACGGTGGCCATTGCCGATATTGTGCCCAGCCGCCCCGTGGAGGCGCTCATCAGCGTGGGCGTACCCAAAAATAACATCTGCGTCACCACCAATCTGACCGAGGCCGAGGAGGCCCTGGCCAAAGGTGACTATCTGGTGACGGAGGATGCGCTGCTGCTGACGAAGTTGGAAGCCCTGGAGGTGCTGGTCGAAGCGACCGGCATCACCGAAGTGGGCGCTCAAGTGGCCTGGAACGGCATCCTCAACCGCCGCCACGTGGTGATGCTCAACGTTGAAACGGATGTGACTGTCGGGCCGTTTCTGCATCGGCTGGCCCAACAGAGCGGCTGTGTCTACACCGCCGCGATGGGGGATGAGCCGGGCGTCTGCAAAACCCTCTACGATTTCTCGGCCACGCTCGGCTTTGAAATCATCTGTCTGGGCAAGGGCAAAAACAACCCCATCGACCATTACGCCACGCCCGACTCCTGCCGGGACGAAGCCCTCAGCAAAAATATGAACCCCAAAATGTTGGCCGCCTTCAAAGATGGCACCAAAACGATGGTCGAGCTGGCGGCGATGGCCAACGCCACCGGCCTGCTACCGGACGTGCCCGGCGCTCACGGCGCTCCGGTAGACCTGCCCGACCTGAACAAAGTTTTCATTCCCCAGGCCGACGGCGGCCTGCTCAGTCGGCGGGGTTGCGTCGAGTACTCCACCGGTAAAGTGGCACCCGGCGTCTTCATCATCATCGCCACCGACGACCACCGCATTATGGCCGATATGAAATTCTACTCGATGGGCGATGGCCCCTACTACACCCTCTACCGCCCCTACCACCTGTGCAGCATCGAAACCCCCCTCTCCATCGCCGAAGCCGCTATTTATAATGAAGCAACCCTGACCCCCGCCGGAACCGGCCTGTATGCCGAAGTGGTGGCCATCGCCAAGCGGGATTTGAAAGCCGGTGAAACGGTCGGCGACTTGGGCAGCCCCGACATCTTCAACCGGGTCTACACCTTTGCCGACGCCCAGGCCGCCGGAGGCATCCCGATGGGCCTGGCCGCCGACGGCACGGTTCAGAAAGATATTCAGCGCGGCGAGATGCTGACCTACGACAACTTCG
>CAZWZZ010000044.1:15591-16888 GCA_964638395.1 uncultured Caldilineaceae bacterium | reverse complement strand
TATTCCGCTACATCAGCCGCCGTATCCGCCAGATACTTGGCCGCCAACGCCTGCGCCTGCTCAACCCCAGCCTCGGTCAATGTGACCGATTTGGCCCGGCGAGTCTGGTTAAGATAACCGGCTTCTTCCAGCGCATCCAACGCTTCAAAGCGGAACCCTTTCCAGGCTCGGCGGATAGTCCACTCCCCGCTGATATTCTCCTCCCACGACGTCAGGTGGAGCAGCAGTAGGGTTAGCTCTTCGATGATTTGATTTTGCATATCGTCTCGCTTTCTGGTCAAACTTTCATCGCCAGACCGAGCCGTTCCATGCCGGCCTGGATTTTGGTTTCGTCGGCGTTGGAGAAATTGAGGCGGAGCGTGTTCGCGCCGCCGCCATCGACGTAAAACGGCTGGCCGGGGACGAAGGCCACCTGCTGCCGGATGGCCGTCTCAAACAGTTCCATCGAGGAGACTCCGTCCGGCAGCGTCAGCCACAGAAACATCCCCCCTGCGGGCCGGGTGTACTGTACCTCCGGCGGGAACTGTTCGTCGATTAGCTCCATCATCAAATCCCGTTGACCTTTGTAGGCAGTGCGGATGGTGGCAATATGCTCATCCAAATCGTTGTCGAGCAGATATTGATAGAGGACCCGCTGCGAGAGGTAGCTGGAGTGCAGATCGGCGGCTTGCTTGGCCGTGACCAACTTTTCCATCAGCGGCGCTTTGGCGCACAGCCAGCCCAGGCGTAAACTGGGCGACACAATCTTGGAGAAGGAGCCGAGCAGCACCGTTTGCTCGGCGGCTTCGGCCCACAGCGGCGGAGAGTCCTGGCCTTCAAAGCGCAACTCGCCGTAGGGGTTATCCTCGATGAAGAGGACGTTGTGGGTTTTGATGATCTCGGCCACCTGATTCCGTTTGGCCAGGCTGTAGCTCAAGCCGGAGGGGTTTTGGAAATTGGGCACGGCGTAGAATAGCTTCGGCTGATGGCTGGCGCAGGCCGTTTCCAGAGCGTCAAGGTCGATGCCATCCGCTTGCAGGGGCACCGGCTGCAAATCAGCCTCGAACATCGAGAAAACTTGGATTGCCCCCAAATAGCCGGGCCGCTCGATGAGGACCGGGTCGCCGCTGTCGAGAAAGAGCTTGCCCAGCAAATCAAGACCCTGCTGGGAGCCGGTGGTAATCAAAATTTCGTCGGCCTCGATCTCAAAACCGTAGGTTCGGCGATACCGCTCGGCAATCCACCTCCGTAGAGGGCGGTAGCCCTCGGTGACGGTGTATTGCAGGACGTTCGCCCCATCCTCGGCCAGGACTTTGGC
>CAZWZZ010000044.1:0-15491 GCA_964638395.1 uncultured Caldilineaceae bacterium | reverse complement strand
CTCTGGAGCTGCATCTCCTCGACGGAGTACCAGTAGGCTTGCAGCCAGGGCCGAACTTTGACGTGGGGCGGGACGCGGGTTTCGGCTTCGTTTTGACTGTTGAAGATGACGCCGTAGGGTTCGGCGGCGGGGTCGTCGTAGCCGAGGTTGCCGGGGATGAAGGTGGAGGGATAGATCATCGGGGCCAGGTAGTCGATGTGGGGGGCGATGTCGATGACGCGCTGGCCGATGTTCATATCGCTCTCCGGCTCGACCCAGACGGTCAGGCCAAAGACATCGGCGGAGAGGAAGACCCCGGTGGGCTGCAATTCGGCCCGCATACGCCGCATAAATTCGCCGATGGTGGCGGTGCGGGTGTCGAGGGTGTTTTCTTCCCCGTAGACAATCGCCCCGACGTCGCCATCGGAGGGAAAGCGGATGTAGTCGAGGTTGAGTTCATCGAAGCCGAAGGCGGCCACCTCTTTGGCCAGGGCGATGTTGTAATCCCAGACTTCTTCCTTGAAAGGATTGGCCCAGCCCAGCCCCTCGCCATCGATCCAGGCCGAGCCATCCTCCCGAACGGTGGCCCATTCCGGTTTGTTGCGGGCCAGGGGATCATCCTTGAAAATGACCAGACGGGCGATACTGTAGACATTCCGCTTCCTGGCCTCGGCCACCAACTCATCCAGCGGCATCCAGTAGGGTTGCCGCCACTCATCCGCTTCGATCTCCGCCACCAACTCGACGTCGCTCTGCCAGCCGATGAAGCCAAAATCCCCCTTGACATCCACCACGATAGCGTTCAGTTCGGTCTCGGCCACAAAGTCGAGATAGCTAATCATCAACTCTCGTCCACCTAAATAATGAAAGGGGATGTAGATGGCTTTGACGGCAAACGGTTCCAGCAGAAAATCCAAACAGGGCATATCTGATGATTGGGCCATTTTTCGGTTTGAACAGGGGGCCGTGGCCAGCCAGCGCCCTTCAATGCCGCTGAACGGAGCCTCAAAATCGGTGAAGACGCCGGTTTGGGCCAGCCGAGCGTGGGCGCGGTGGTAGCCGGCTGCTTTGACCAGCAGGGGTTGTGGCGCTTCAAGCAATTGGGTGACGGTAAAAACGCCCCGCTCATCAGCCTGGAAAATTTCGTCACCGAGATAGAGGGTGGCTTGGGGCAGGAAATCACCCGTGCCTTGATCGCGAACAACGCCCCGCACCCCGGCGGGAACCAGAGCCACGTCCATCTCGGTCGCGCCGTCGTAAGGGATGGTGGCCGACACAAAGCCGGATTGTTCGATAGAAATATCGCCCGCCGCCGGAATGTGGGAAAAGGTGGCCTGCCCGTCGAGATTGGTGGTCTCGGTCAGGCTCCCGGCGAAGATTACATCGACGTCGGACAGGGGGCTTCCATCGAACCTGTTTTGCACGGTGACGGTCAATAAACGGGGGGCGAGAGTCAGGCTCAAGACGGCTGATTCGCCCAGCGTGATCTCCAGGGGCAGATAGCCGGTCGGGGGTTGCACGCTCAGGCTGTCGTTGGTTGAGACCCGCGACAGTTCAAAGGTCCCATCGGTGTGAGTAGTGATGGCTTGAGGCGGGGTATCGCCGCCAACTTCGAGCGTAACGCCGGTCAACGGCGATCCGGTATCGGCGGCTCGTAGCGTGCCGGTTATCAGCCGGGGAGCCAGAGTAACGGCCACATCTGCGGAGCCAGCCGCCGATGCCGTGGGCGTGATGATTTGGGAATGATAGCCGGGCATTTCTACGCGAATCTGGGTCAATTGGTCTGATAGAGGGGTTTGAAAGAAACCGTCGGTGTCAGCGCTGATAGTCATCCGCTCCGGGTTCCGCCCATTTTCCAGAGGATGCAAAGTCGCCGGCAGGGCCTGCCCGGTGAGACGGTCCGTGACCTGACCGTTGAGGAAACGGTCGGAAAGGTCGGCAGAGGATTTTTCTATATCATTTTCGAGGGCTTGATGATTTTCGGTTTCCCGGCCGAACGGGATGTCGAAAGCCGCACAGCTCAGGCCGACATTTATCAACAGTAACGAAAAAACAGAGATTACAAGATAGGCGGGAATTTTACGGTTCATTATATACGTAGACCCTTGCTCTGGAATTGACCGGAGAGGAATTATAACACAGGTTGCAGAGACGGATAATTTTCGGGAATTTTTTATCCCCATTTTATCCCCAAGTTAATGTGTAAAAGTCACTTTGTTATCAACAATTTATCCACAAAACCAGTTTAGTTTTACATAACTTTTCTTAAAAAAGAGTTTTCTTTTAATTCTTTTTAAGGTCAGGGTATTGCCAGCGCCTAACAGCTTTGGTACAATGCAACTCGACTGTAGAAAACTTAATCATTCCTAAATAAAGTCCTGGCTTGCATGTTATTCCGATTTACTTAACTTTAGAATCGACCAGATCCACCAAATATATTTTAGTGGCCAGTTGATAGGGTCAAAAAATTAACTTGAAAGCTCTAGCGGGAGGATAAAAGATAGGGTTTTCAAGTTAATTTTTTACTAACTTGTCTCCATAAAACTTTCATCATTGCAGTCACATCTTGAAAATAAGATTTAAACCGAAGCCAAGTTATATTGGTAACTTGGCGGTGGACGTTTTTTCTCAAAATTTGCCACTACCTCGTCCTGGGATGTCGTCCACTAATTTGGTGAGGGAGCAAATCAATGACATCGGTCGACCAAGTTTGGCAAGCAGCCCTAGGTCAATTACAATTACAAATGACGCGGGCCACGTTCGATACTTGGGTAAAAGATACGCGCATCGTATCGCAACAAGAAGATCAACTTATTATTGGGACCAAGAGCGCCTATGCTAAAGATTGGCTGGAAAATCGGCTATTTACAACGATAAACCGAACCGTGACCAGCATTTTAGGGCGAGGCGTTGATATTCAATTCATCGTGGAGTCGGAACCACCTGAAGAAGAGGTATCCCCGGCGGCTCTATTACAAAGTCCGCGACCATTGCCGCCTAATGATGGGGCGAATGGCAACCACCGTCGGAATGGAACAACAAGAGAGCGGACCATGCTAAACTACAAATATACGTTTGAGCAATTTATTGTGGGTGCCTCTAATCGGCTGGCCCACGCGGCTTCTTTGGCTGTGGCCGAAATGCCGGCCGAGGCTTATAATCCCCTCTTTTTATATGGCGGGGTTGGCCTGGGGAAAACTCACCTCCTGCAAGCTATCGCCCATTTTGCTCTGGCCAAAAACAAACATATTACGTACACGACGTCTGAAACCTTCACCAATGATTTGATTAATGCCATTCGGTCCCAATCTACCGAGACATTTCGGGAAAAATATCGCAACACCGATTTTTTGTTGATTGACGATATTCAATTCATTGCCGGGAAGGAAAGTACCCAGGAAGAGTTCTTCCATACATTTAACACGCTTCACTCCTCCGGCAGCCAGATCGTCCTTTCCAGTGACCGACCGCCCAAAGCGATCAATACGCTGGAGGATCGGTTGCGTTCCCGTTTCGAGTGGGGCTTACAGGCCGATGTTCAGCCGCCCGATTTAGAGACCCGGATCGCCATTCTCCGCTTCAAAGCCGAAATGTTGGGAACCTCAGTGCCGGATGATGTGATGGAATTTATCGCCCGGCGGGCCCAGAGTAACATCCGCGAATTGGAAGGGGCGCTGAACAAAGTGGTGGCCCACGCCTCGATGATGCGCCAAAAAATCAGTATTGACTCGGCCAAAGTGGCCCTGCAAGATATTGTCTCTCGCCAGGCCGAACTGACGGTGGAGCAAATTATCGAAGATGTGGCCGAATATTACCGGTTGGATAAAAAAATCTTGATCGGACGAGGCCGCAGTAAGGATGTGGCCGCAGCCCGACATATGGCCATGTACCTGGCCCGTGAGGAAACGGGGGCCTCTCTCCCCCAAATCGGGGAGGCGTTAGGGGGCCGAGATCACACGACAGTGATGCACGGCTGGGAAAAAATATCCACCAAGATCGAGCAGGATGATCGCTTGCGGCGGGAGATGTTGGCGATTAGAGAATTTGTGTATCAAAAGGTTCGCAATATTTAACGAAAACGGCCTGTACAGGCCGTTTTTTTATTTATCCCCATTGTAGACAGTCTTGTGGATAACCCTCTTTTTTGTGGATAACTTGTGAATAACTGTGGATAACTGTACACATTTGGGGATAACCCCCATTTCTCGACTGGGTATAACTGTGGACAAACAGTCCATTTTTTTTGGTTAATCTCGTTCGGGAACATATGTGCTGTCGGTCTCGTTAATATTAAATCCTCTTAAAAATAGCTCGAAATGGTCATTTTTGTGGATAACTGCTCGTTTTTTGTGGATAACTACACTGTTTTGGGGATAACTTTCGTTTTCCAACCTCAAAATTCTTCATTGATTTTCCTTAAAATTTCTATCTACCACATATTAGGTACGACATATAGGTGTCTCTTAACCTTATCCCCAAAATGTAGATTTAAATCCATTTGACAAAATTTTTCAAGTTGATCCAGTGATTGAATTTATTTTATCCAAAGCCTATCCACGTCTTCACTATCTGTACGGACTGCCTAAATTCCTACATGTGGACAGCCTTTGTAAATCAGCTACCATATGTAGGGGGATTGAACCACAGGTTTAAAGTTATCCACAAATCCACACCCCCTACTATCTATTACTAATAAATATATATACTCTGTGGAAAAACATGGTATGTTTTATCAACCCCGACAAATTTTTTATTATCAGCAGAGTCATGTATCATGAAATCTATGATACGTAACCGGACCTCAACCGTTAACGAAATCGAAGATATAATATGGCCGACAACCCCCTCTGCTATTTTGGTGATGGGGAAGCGGCAGGGCACAAAGCGACTGAACAAACAGCTTTGGGGGCGGGTGGCTATGGCCGCGGCTTTATGGCATAGTGCGCCCTGGCCCAAACCCTACATTGCGTTTGTCGCGGCTGATATTCACGGACCCCGGCGCACACCCGATGCCGAGGTGGTCAAGCAGATGCTCATCAAGCAGTATGACATTCCACCCGACTTTCTCATTTTGCGCCAACGCTCGAACTGCACCCTGATCGAAGTACGGGCCATTCGTGCCCTGAGCCGGGCCTATCGTCTGACCCATATCTTTGCTGTCACCCATCTCTACCACGCCGTTCGGACCCAGAAATATTTCGATGAAGTGATGCCCAACACCGCCGTGATTCCGGCTCATCCCGCTATTTTAGAGGAAATCAAGTTCCCCGAAGAATGTGCTGACTTATGGCCTATCCTGGAAAATTCGATTGTAGACTCCCAACCCCATCCCCTGGACGCTACGCGAGAATATTTTATCGAATGGCTGCTTCACCGGGCACACCTCCTCGATCCCCGAGGGCGTTTAGAACGCCGGCTGGCCCGTCTGCTTCGTCCGGTTGGTTGATTGATTGTGAGCCTGGATAACGTTTTATCAAAAGCACTGAGGTCGGGGATTATCGAGATTGACCCTGACCTTTTTTTATATATACTACCCCTCATAAATTTTGCCGTTTTGGAATAATGTTTGTATGATGTCTCCTAAATTCAAACTACACTGCCATAACTCACCAAATTAGTAGGTAACTCGATATGTCTCAAATGTGTCCCAATTGTAGTAGTGACAATCCAGATGATGCCCAGGCTTGTTCTATCTGTTCGATGCCACTACGAGGATTGTTGGGTCAGGATTCCGTGCTGGCCGACCGTTACAAGTTGGTTAGCGTTCTCGGCTGCGGGGCGATGGGGGCAGTTTACCTGGCCGAAGACCAGCGCCTCGTCGGGCGACGCTGCGCCATCAAGCAGAACCGCCATGATCCGAACGCCAAAGTGGAGGTTCAAAACCAATCCCGCGAGCAGTTTTTGGCCGAAGCAAATATTTTAGCCCGGCTCGACCATCCCAATCTGCCCAAAGTCTCGGACTATTTTGTTGACTCCGACAACGAATTTCTGGTGATGGATTACGTCGAGGGGGAAGATTTACAGAGTCTTCTGGAACGCACGGGACAATATCTGTCCGAGGAATCAGTGGTTAAATGGGCCGATCAGGTGTTGGATGCCTTGGACTATCTACATACCCAACCCGGCCACCCGATTATTCATCGAGACATCAAACCGGCCAACATCCGCTTGAACATCCTACAGGATCGGGTTAAATTGGTGGACTTCGGCCTGGTCAAGCTGTACGACGCCGACAACCCGGAAACCAAGCTGGAAATGCGAGGGGTTGGCACACCGGCCTATGCCCCACTCGAACAGTTTGCCACCAGCGACCAACATACCGATGAACGTTCCGACATCTACTCTCTGGGGGCCACGATGTACCACCTCCTGACGAACCTCTATCCGCCCGACGTTCATCAGCGAGTCCTTAATCCCGAAGTGTTACCCCCACCGCGACAACTCAACGGCCAACTTTCGGAAAACACCGAGCGGGTTATTCAAAAGGCGATGCAAGTCCACCCCACGCAACGGTATCAGACAGCGAAAGAGATGCGAACGGCGCTGGCCGGGGAAGACGAGCCGGTTGTGGCTGCGCCCCCCCCACCGGTCCAAAAAGATAAATCCTCGACGCCCTTTTCTATGGTGATGTTTGCCCTGTTAGGGGCCTTGATCGTCCTACTCCTTTTGGGAGGAGCGTATTGGTTCATCTTCGCCGGTGGCAGTGGGCAGGGTACGGGGGACCCCGTCGCTGTCGAGAATGGCGAGGTCGTCCCCACACCGACAGATGTAGTGGTGCAGGGCTTTGCCGATGCGCCCACCGATACCCCGACCCCTACGCCGGCAGTGACCGATACACCGGTTGTTGAAGCCACCGAAGCCCCCACCGATACCCCCACGCCGGAGGCAACGCCAACGGATGCCCCGGCCATCGCCCAACCCCAGGGACTTTCGCCCGCCTCTTTGCAGGGAACCATTGCTTACCCGGTCTTCAACGGTACGAATTACGACCTATATTTTGGTCAAGCCGATGGCTCCGGCTCTCGACTTTTCCGCCAGCAAGCCAGTCAACCCGCCTTTAATCCCGATGGCTCGCGCATTGCCTTCCATTCCTGGTCGCTCGACGCCTGGGGCTTGATGACGATGGATGTCGCCGGGGGAACCCCCTTGCTTGTGGCGAACTTTGTCGAAGATCAATTGCCGACCTGGACGCCGGATAGCAGCGCCATCATTTTCTTGACGCGGCGGCAAGGAGACCGGAAATCGCGCCTGATGCGGGTGGGCAGCGCCGAGATTGGCAGTAATGGAGTCGTCTTGGGGGAAGGAGAGTACCCCACTATGAGTACAAATGGGCAATTATATTTTGAGGGCTGGGGCTTAACCGGACAAGGGCTACGTCGCTCGACGCCATCATTGAGCAATGTGCAGGCGATTACCGACTCAGATGATGATGCCGCGCCTGCGCCCTCCGCTGATGGGCAACAGGTCGCCTTTATGTCTCGCCGGGCCGGTAATTGGGAGATTTATGTTGTGAACGCCGACGGATCGGAGGCCCAACGGCTGACGGACAATCCCGCCGATGACGGCCTGCCTACCTGGTCGCCTGATGGTCAGGTTCTTGCCTTTGTCAGCAACCGGGGCGGCGATTGGGGCGTGTGGGCCATGACCCCTGACGGCAGCGATCAGCAGTTACTTTTCCCGATGGAAGGCTCGCCCGATGGTTTTGTCGGGACCGACACCAACGCCAGCCGTGGTTGGCTCGAAGAAAGAATAAGCTGGACCCGGTAGGCCCTGTTGACCGTCGCCAATCAACCCCTGACCAAGCTCCAAATCTGGCTCCTGGCCGCCCGCCCCAAAACATTACCGGCGGCGGCGGCCCCGGTCGTGGTGGGCACAGCCGTGGCCATCGGCGAAGCGGTCTTTCAATGGGGGCCGGCCCTGGCCGCTCTCCTGGGCGCGTTGCTCATCCAAATCGGCACTAATTTCGCCAACGATGTCTTCGATTATAAAAAAGGAGCCGACACCACCGAACGCCTCGGCCCCACCCGTGTCACCCAAGCCGGTCTCCTCCCCCCGGAGACGGTGATGGTCGGCATGTGGCTCACCTTCGGGCTGGCCGTGCTGATCGGCGGCTATCTCGTCTGGGTCGGCGGTTGGCCGATCATCCTGATCGGCATTCTCTCTATCTTAGCCGGGATTGCCTACACCGGCGGCCCCTTTCCCCTCGGCTACAACGGTCTCGGCGATCTCTTCGTCTTCATTTTCTTCGGCGTCGTCGCCGTCTGCGGAACCTACTACGTTCAGGCCGGAACGGTCAGCCCGGCGGCGATCTGGGCCTCGCTACCGGTCGGCTTCCTGGCCACGGCCATCCTCGTCGTCAACAACCTTCGGGACATCGACACTGACCGCCTGGCCGGAAAAAAAACCCTGGCCGTCCGCTTCGGCAGGCGGGGGGCGCAGATCGAGTATCTGTTACTGGTCGGCCTCTCCTACCTCATTCCGCTGCTGATGGGCTTGACAGGCGTAGCGTCCTGGTGGGTCATCATCACTTTTCTATCTCTGCCCCTGGTCATTCTCCTGGCCCGGATGATTTTCACGCAAAAAGGCCGTCCCTTGAACGCGGCTTTGGCCGGGACGGCCCGATTGGAGTTGGTTTATAGTTTTTTATTGTCGGTGGGGCTAATTGTAGAACGGTTTTTCTAAGCCTGCTCGCCAAACGCCTCTCGCAATGCCCCCGTCACCGCCCGCCCGGCCTGCATCATCAAGCCGGTTTCCGCATTGGAACTGAGGACCTGCATCCCATTTTTGGCCCAATAGGTGGCCAGGGCCAGATCATTCATATGAATGGCCGGAGCCACACCGTGCCGCCGGCAGGCAGCGACCATCGTTTCGATGGCTTCTGTCAGGGCCGGAGCTTCCATCTGGCCCGGCACGCCCAGGGCAATGGACAAATCGGCCGGGCCGATGAGGGCCACATCGACGCCGGGCAGGCTGAGAATGTCATCGAGGGCGTCGATGGCCGGCCGGGTTTCGATCTGCACAATCAGCAGCGTCTCCTCGTTCGTTCGCTCCATCGCGTCGGGAATGGAGCCGGAGCGGAAGTTGGTGTGGCCCCGGCTCAAGGCCAGACCGCGCCGCCCGACCGGCGGATATTTCATACATTGCACCGCCTCTGCCACCTGGGCCGCCTCGGTGATGCGGGGCAGCATCACCCCCTGCGCCCCGGCGTCGAGAACCTGGGCAATGTAGGGATAGGCCACGTCGGGAATACGCACCAGCGGCGTCACCCCCACATATTTGGCCGTGCGGCTCAAATCGGCAATGGTTTCGATAGTGAAACCGCCGTGTTCATTGTCGATGATGGCAAAATCAAACCCGGCATTAGCCAGCAGTTGCACCACCGCCGGTTGGCGAATTTCTGCAATCATCGTGCCGATGGGATTCTGTCCCGCTTTGATCGCTTGTTTCATCAAATTGGGGGCAATAATTGGGTCTGTCATTTAATCTTCCTTGTCACACAAATTTTATCGCTCATTCTTTTTCTCCTCAGTCTAAAACGGTGATGCCTCGCTGACTTCTGGGCAGCCAGGCTAAAGAAGCCTCCGTGTCGCCGGTCGGACGATACTCCAAACCGATATAGCCTTCGTAATCGAGCCTTTCGAGGGTATCGAAGATGGCCGGATAGTCGATTTCACCGCTGCCCGGCTGGTGACGACCCGGCACATCGGCAATCTGGATATGCCCGATCTGCTCAACGTTGGCTGTGATGGTCTCAATGGGGTTACCCGCCATCATCCGGGCGTGGTAAACGTCATATTGCAGCTTGACCTGGGGCTGGTTCGCCGCCGTGACGATCTGCATCGCCTCGGCACTGGTGTGAATGAGATACTTGGGCACATCGGTGGCATTGAGGGCTTCGATCAGCAACGTGACCCCTGCCTCGGCGGCTTGGGGGGCGGCCCAGGCCAGGTTTTCCAGAGCGCACTCGATCTGCGCCGCAGGGTCAAGCCCGGCCACTTTGTTCCCGACCATCACGTGCAGCCGCCGGCAGCCCAGGCGTGTCGCCGCCACCAACGCCCGGTCAAAATCTTGGCGAAACTGCGCCTGCCGGGCCGGGGTGGCCAGCAGACCAAACTCTCCGGCCTCTACATCGCCGGGGGGCAGGTTGAACAGGGCCACCGTCAGCCCCACCTCATCGAGCCGAGACTTGATCGCCTTGATGCCGGCTGCGTAGGGGAAGAGAAACTCGACGGCGGTGAAGCCGGCCTGGGCTGCTTGAGCAAATCGCTCCAAAAAGGGTACGTCGGTGTAGAGCCAACTGAGATTGGCGGCGAATTTCAACGTTGTTGATGACATCGTTTCATCCCATGACCACATTATGACCAGAATAATTTGTGAGGGGCCGAGTGGTCCAGGTCGCCATCCCCCTGCGCCGCCAGCCGCTCGTAGATAGCCAGGGTGCTTTCCAGATGGGGCAGATGGAGCGAGAGGGCGTCGGCCAGGGCTTGACCGAGCTTCAAATCCTTGAGCTGCGACGCGACCCGCCCTCCCGGTTCATAGGCTCGGTTAATCATCCGTGTGCCGTGAATCTGCAAAATCTTCGAGTCGGCAAAACCACCCCGGAGGGCCTCCTGTACCAGCCGAGGCTCGACGCCTGCTTTTTCGGCCAGGGTCAAGGCTTCGGCCACCGCCTCGATGGTCAGGCCGACGATGACCTGGTTGATGACCTTGACTGTGTGGCCCTGCCCCGGCCCGCCGACGTGAACCACATTGCCGCCCCACACCTCTAAGATCGGCTTGACCCGCTCGTAGTCCGGGAGCGTGCCCCCGGCCATAATAGCTAGGGTTCCGGCTGCCGCCCCTTCCGGCCCGCCGGAGACCGGGGCATCGACCCAACCGACACCGTTTTCGGCCAACCGGTGGGCATTGATTTTGGAGCGAGCCGGGTCGGAACTGCTCATATCCAGAACGAGTTGCCCGGCGCTCAGATGTGGCTCCAATTGGGCCAGCACCGCATCGACCGCGTCGGAGTCGGTCAACATCAACAGGCAGATTTCAGACTCAGCGGCCTCGGCCAGGCTTTGGCAGAGGGGAATGTCTTGTGTCAACTCAGGGGCCAGGGGGGAACGGTTCCAGCCCCGCACCCTCCCCCCAGCCGCGACCAGCGTTCGGGCCATAGGCCGTCCCATCAACCCTAACCCTAAAATGCTTACGGATGGTATCATCTCGGTATTATCTCCTCAGGTTAATGAGCCACATATCTTATAGGCTCTCCATTGTCTTCGCAAATCATCATCTTTCGTTATCAGTAGACCGCAATGAGGCGGTCACATCTGAGGATGCCTCACTCCCTTGAACATGGAGGCTGTGTTGCGAATCGCTGAATGGGGGAGAGAATAATTGACAAATTACAAATTTAGCCATAGATTATACGCCATCCGCCCTATTCTCACCTTCAAAAATCTGTCCTTAGCTGACGGTTGATCTGGCCGATTCGCATTTAATTCTGTCGATTACGCCGGATAAGGTTGGGGGGGGATATTTTATCTAAATTTTACTGAGTAAGGAGACTCTGTAATGAGTGACCATGTTTACAAAAAAATTGAGTTAACCGGTTCATCGAAAAACAGTATCGAAGAGGCCGTCCAAAACGCCATCGTCAAAGCCAGCGAATCGATTCGCAATATGCGCTGGTTCGAAATCATGGAAACGCGGGGCTACATTGATGATGACCTCGTGGCCTATTGGCAAGTAACTATCAAAATCGGTTTCACGCTCGATGACGAGGCTGAAGACGAGGCGTAAATAATCTCGGAATAGATGAAACTGTTTAAGCCGACCTATTGCCGGCCAGATAAGACTGATCTACTCCCAAATCTCCGACGCTAAAGTGGCCGGGGATGTCAATGAGGCCATCGCCACCCTGCTGGCACTGGGGCCGAGGGTACTGGTGCAAAAGCTGGGGGCCGCTGGCGTCCGCATCCACGTCAAGCAGGAAGGTGGCAGCGTGGAGCAAATCGACGCGCCTGGCTTTCCCGTCAGGGTAACGAACAACTGACAACGGACAACGGACAAAGAACAACTGACAACCAAGGAGACAATTTATGAGCAGCAATCAATTACTCAACTTTATCGACGGCCAATGGCAACGATCCTCAGCCGGAGAGTATCTGGATGTCAGAAACCCGGCTACGGCCCAGGTGTTGACGACGGTCCCCCTTTCGCCCGGCGCGGAGGTGGAGGCAGCGGTCCAGGTCGGTCGGAAGGCTTATGAGGAATGGCGGCGTACCCCGCCTCTGGAGCGGGTGCAATATCTGTTCAGGTTGAAATATCTGCTGGATGAGAAGCGGGATGAATTTGCCCGGATCATAACTGATGAATGTGGTAAAACATACAGTGAGAGCCAGGCCGAGCTACAGCGGGCCATCGAAAATGTGGAAGTGGCCTGTGGCATCCCCACCCTCATACAGGGCTACAACAACGAGGACATCGCCAGCGGCATCGACGAGCATATGATCCGCCAGCCGCTCGGCGTGGTGGCGGCCATCACCCCCTTCAACTTTCCGGGCATGATTCCGCTCTGGTTCCTGCCCTATGCGGTGGCTACCGGCAACTGTTTCATCCTCAAACCGAGCGAAAAAGTGCCGATGTCCAGCCAGAAATTGTTTGAACTGTTGGAAGAGGCTGGTTTTCCGAAAGGCGTGGTGCAGTTGGTCAACGGCGGCAAAGAGACGGTCGATGCCATTTTGGATCATCCCTTTATCCGGGCCATCAGCTTCGTCGGCTCGACGCCGGTGGCTCGCTACATTTATCACCGGGCGGCGGAGAACGGCAAGCGGGCGCAGTGCCAGGGCGGGGCCAAAAATCCGGTGGTGATTATGCCCGACGCCGATATGGAGATGACGGCCCAGATTATGGCCGACTCCGCCTTCGGCTGCGCCGGGCAGCGTTGCCTGGCCGCGTCGGTGGCCGTAGCCGTCGGCGAGGCCCAGAATAGCTTTGTGGAACTGATGGCCGACGTGGCCAGCAGTCGCCGGGTCGGCTACGGCCTGGATGAGGGCACGGAGATGGGGCCGGTCATCAGCAAAGAGAGCCGGGAGCGCATCGAGGGGCTCATCGGCAAGGGGAACGAGGAGGGGGCCGAGGTCCTGGTCGATGGCCGGAACAAAACGGTGACTGGTTATGAAGATGGCTACTTCGTCCACCCGACCATCCTCGACCACGTCAACCCCACCAGCGAGATTGCTCGCACCGAAATCTTCGGCCCGGTCTTGAGCGTGATGCGGGCCGGAACCGTCGAGGAGGCCATCGACATCGTCAATGAGCGGGCTTTCGGCAATATGGCCTGCATCTTCACCGGCAGCGGGGCCACAGCCCGCCAATTCCGGTACGAAGCGGACGCCGGGAACGTCGGTATTAATATCGGGGTCGCGGCGCCGATGGCCTTCTATCCCTTCAGCGGTTGGAATGAGAGCTTCTTCGGCGATCTCCACGCCCAGGGTCGCCACGGCGTCGAGTTTTACACCCAAACCAAAGTCGTCGTCGAACGCTGGCCCAAGGAGTGGAGCCGGAAGTTTTAAGTGCAGCGCAACCAATCGGTTGAGGCCCTTGTCGAAATGGCTGTGACCAACTTCTTGACTGCCGTCCCCGTCGAGTGACATAATCGCTTTAAGTCGCTGTCGTTCCTTCCTCTTTCCGCGTCACCTCCAACAAATACATAACCATAATATCATCCTCCCCCAGCTTGAGATGGTAGGCATCCGACAGTTGCTCGACGCGACCGATTTGGTCGATGTTTTCATAAAAAACGGGGCTGAAGTGAAAAAAGGCGAAATCCAGCACTCGTGACTGTAAGCCAACTTCTTCCAACTGGGCCACCGTCCGCAGTTGGCCCAGAATCGAAATCTGCATAATGTAGGCCGTGCCCTCGGCAGTCAACATCTCCGGCAGGAGCGTTAGCATATGGTCGAACATACTGCGCCCCCAAAAATCGACGGGCCGGTGGCCGGTGATTTGGCCTAACGGATCGACCGGCATCTGGTACAGGCTGGCGACGACCACATCAAACTGCTGCGCCGGCAGATAGTTGTACAGATCGACCACATCGCCACTGACCCGCTCGGCGACGCGATTGCGGAAGGCGTTGGCCAGGGTGTTGGCCACGGCCTCCTGCTGCACGTCGATGGCCTGGATGTGGGTCGCCCCGTTGAGGGCCAGTTGGGTGGTCAAAATGCCGCAGCCGCAGCCGATGTCGATACAGCGTTGCCCGGCCCCCACATTGTGGCTGAAGAGATGTTTCCAGAGCAGAAAGCTGCCCTGCGTGGGCCGAAAAACGCCCGGATCGACCACGATTTCGGGGAAGGGCAGCGGGTACAAATCCCGCGCTTGCTCATCGACCCACTGGTGGGGCAGTTTGGCGCTGTGGCCCATCTCCAGAGTCATCGCCGAGGGCAATTTAGGCGGCGGCGACACGACTTCGCTGCCACACTTGGTATCCTCCAACCGCTGCTTGGCCGCGGCAATGTGTTCCGGCATCACCCCGCAACAGCCGCCAATGATCTGCGCCCCCTCGCTCCGCCATTGCAGGGCCAACTCCCCGTAATCCTCCGGCTGCACCCGCTCATCGAATTTCCAGCCGGGGTCGAGATAGCGGCCCAAATTAGGGTAGACGCCGAGGGGCATATCGGTGAAATCCCGTAGCCAGGGCAGCATACCCGGCACGTGGTCGATGGGCAGACAGTTAATCAGCAGCGCCCCGACGCCCATTTTCTCGAATTGGCGGGCAGCCCGGCCAAACAAATCCCCTTCCGGGCCACCCCAATGCTGGCCGTAAACGCTGCACACCCCGTGGCGGCAGCGGCGGAAGCTCAACCAGAGCGGCAAACCCATTTCCAACATCATCTCCACGGCGGGGAATGTCAGGTTCTCGCGGATGAGGGACAGCGTTTCCATCAGAATCAAATCGGGCGGGTCGGTCTCGAAGACGCGGGCCAACAGCTCGAGGGTACCCTGTTTCTCCGGGCTATCGACATCGCCGTTGAGGCTGAAGGCGACGGCGCATTGGCCGCTCTGGCCGGCCTCGTCGATGGCTTGTCGGGCCAGGCGGATGCCCAGACGGGCCACATCCATCCAGTGGCTTGGCTGGCCGCTGCTCATAGTCATCACCTTCTCTCGCTCCGGGGCGTTGACGATGGCCCAGGTGTTGGTCGATATGATGTCACAGCCCGCCGCCACATACCGCCGGTGGACCTCCAGCGCGGCGTAAGGGGCATGGTATAAAGCCCACGTGCCCCACAAATCACTATCGCTGATATGGTGATCCTGCAAGCCGACCCGCTCCAACTCTGTAGCGTTGCCGCCATCCATAATGACGCACTCGTCATCGGCCAACATTTGTTGGAGGCGTTGGTAGGCGGGGAGACCGTTGAGGGGCATTGTTTTTTATCCTTTCACTCAACACTCAAAAAATAAAACGTGGGTAACTGTTCAGGCTAACTAGGTCTAGCATCCTGAGTAGCGCGGAACGGAGTAAA
>CAZWZZ010000043.1:0-17168 GCA_964638395.1 uncultured Caldilineaceae bacterium | reverse complement strand
GCCGTTGAAAGAATCCCTGCTCAAGCTACGCCGAGATGTCGATAGCCTGATTGCCTTTACGAAGATGCCGCCGAGCAAGCGCTAATCCGTTCGGGCAATCAGGTCTATCAACCAGACCGCCGCTGTCGTTAATGACAGGGGCGGTTTTTTCATTTTAGGGGAAAGGGGGGGTTTGGGCAAAATTATGTATGTTACCCAAAATAGAACAAATGTGGTAAGATGGGGAGGATAATTTAAGAAACTGCTCAGGAAAATTATGCCCCACCAAGAGTACAGAAGAACTGTATCAGAGTTACGCACGCTGGCTTCGATGTTTTGGCCCTCCGAATTGTCGGAAGAAGCGGCCAAAGTAAGTGTCATCCCGATACTTCTTGAAACTCAGGATGACTTCATCGCCATTTTGAGCGTTCCTGTCCCTCATTTGAACAACTTATTCCAGGTCGTCAAGGCTTCCTCTTTCTCCGGGAATCTTTTTCTTAAACATTTGGTCATCTTGGCTGATTTTGGGGGTGAACAGCTACAGCGGATCAATAGCAGCTTTGAAAGATTGTTTCCATCCGGCAAAATGGAGTATCGGTGGCGCGAGCAAATACAGACTTACACCTTTCAAACTCTCCCTGTTTCTACGCTCACCAATGCCCGATTGAGCATTTCTAGCAAGAAACTGTTCAAAGAGCGTGAATTCGATGCGCTTCTCCAAGATGTTGCGGCCATTCTAATTTTTGGGAGCGCCTGTACGACCGAAGCAACGGCTGACGTTTTACGCAAATGTGAAATCGGTGATTATTTGGGCCAACCGGAGAAACTTGAGCGATTCATCAAACAACGATACATCTGGGTCAGCCGGATCACGATGGGGTCTCGGGCCAATAATTTGGGGCAGTTGGCCCAACAATTCGTTCTGGAATATTTGAAAAAGAACTTGAAGGTTGAAGGCATAAAATTTGATCCCAATGGAACCATTACCGGCATCACCCATACTGGTGAGCAAGTCAATCGACCGACCACATTTGATATTGTCGTTTCAAAAGGCAACAAATACGTCGCTATCGAAGTTAGTTTTCAGGTGACGACCAATAGCACCATCGAACGTAAGGCAGGCCAAGCGCAAGCTCGATACAACCAAATCGACCAGGCCGGGCATAAGATTGCCTATGTTGTTGATGGGGCAGGAAATTTTCAGCGAGAGACAGCCCTGAGTACGATATGCAGCTATAGTCATTGTACGGTGGCATTCTCTCGCCCTGAGTTAAATGTTTTATGTGATTTTATTCGAGGTTATTTAAAGTGACACATCTTTCCGAAGATTGCAGACGGCTTGAAATAAAGAAATTTTCGATTACGAACCAAGATGCTATCAACAAACATCCCTCAAATTTTGATGATGTTTGTTTATTGATTCTGCCGCTCCTCCCCCCGGATCAAAGAAATAATCGAATTGAAGTTGTCAATGCCTTACTTGATGACGTTCTCTGCAAGATTGGGCCAGACACAACTTTGATTACAATGGGTGAAACCGTCGATTTAGTTCACGCCCACACAAAGCTCGCCTCCTCGATGCAATATCAGTTGTGGATTGCAATCAAGCGGACTGCTCCAAAGATTTTTGAAGATCATTCTGCTTTGCCAGAGCATCATTTTGGGGCTTTGGTTCACACAAAATACACAGGGACACTCAATCATACCAAAACCAGAATCGAATATACTTATTGTCCTGCTTGTGATAAAACAACCAAAGATTATGGCGGCAAAAAACATACTTACAATTCCTATGGCACGTTGATGTCAGATGTTTGGCGCGATATTTCAGCCGAACTCGATGGAGACTTAACTCAGATTATTGAACGGTTTGCCGATCTGTTTGGGCTGGACACGTACTCCCAACTGCTTGTTTTAGATTGTCGCCAACTGAAATTAGAGACGATGACCGAAGAACGGGCTGAGTATCAGCTCCAACCCTCTTTTTTTACGCCTACTCTCCCCAAAAAAGATCAAAACCGTTTATTATTGGGCGACGTTCTGGAAGAGTTACGCCGACTGCCGGACAATAGCGTTGATTTTGCCTTTGCCGATCCACCCTACAACTTGAATAAAAAATATAACAGTTACAGCGATGACCTTTCGATTACGGAATATTTTGAATGGTGCGATGAATGGCTGAGTGAGTTAGCCCGTGTCTTGCGTCCCGGTCGAACCTGTGCCATTCTCAATATTCCGCTGTGGGCCATCCGTCACTTTTTACACCTGGAAAAGATTCTTCAATTCCAAAATTGGATCGCCTGGGATGCGCTCTCTTTTCCTGTCCGTTTCATTATGCCCGCCCACTACGCCATTATTTGTTTTAGCAAAGGGGATTCTCGACCCTTGCCGGGACTCAGCGGGCAAGCTGGCGATTTTATCGCCCCCAATGCCTCGCCGACATTTACCCCGCTTGAACCTTTGGCGGAGTGGTTCTGCCTTCGCGCCCGCTGTGTACGCACCCGTCAAAAAGTGAACTTAGATGATCGTGGCCCGCTGACCGATCTATGGTGGGATATACACCGCTTGAAACACAACAGTCGGCGGGTGGATCATCCCTGTCAACTACCGCCGCAGTTAATGTACCGCCTGATTTCAATCTTCACCGAACCGAATGAAATCGTTCTGGATTGCTTCAATGGGGCCGGAACGACGACGCTGACCACCCATCAATTGAACCGGCAGTACATTGGGATCGAACTTTCAGAAAAATACCATCAGATTACCGAGTCGCGCCACGAAGAGATCCGACAGGGCCTTGATCCTTTCCGCAAGGCTAAACGCAAACTCACGGAGAAAAATAGCCCGGTTGAGCGGATGCCCGAAAAAAGCTATGAAGTGCCCAAGAAAACCCTCCAATTAGAAGTCAGACGGGTAGCGAACGTGTTAGGTAAACTACCCACCCGTGACGAGTTAGAGAAACACGGCCAATATCCGATCCAATATTATGACGACTATTTTGCCAGTTGGGGCGAAGTGTGTGCCGCTGCCCGCCACACAGGAATGTCTGAGGAACGCCGTAATGGTACGGGTGAAGGGAAGCAGGTCGCCGAACAATTGAGTTTATTTGAATAGCCCCCCCACCCGCCAATTCCCCCCGGCCACCAGACTCACACCGATTGCCTCTGCGCGGACCATTGCTGGCGAGACCCTAAAGGTTTCCGCCACCCGCGCCGGGCAAAACCTGCTGCCATCCGGCGCGGGGTTTTGTGATGAAGTTGCTCTCTAAAACCTTTAGGGTCTGGAACCACAGGCGCTCATCGCAACTGCACCTCGGCCCACAGGGCCAGCTTTTCCCGCTGAATCTTGGCGTTATGCCGGACATCGACCGGGAAAGAAGGGTGGAAGAGAAAGGTTTTGATGGGCCGGGTGTGTTCATACTTTTGACCCATCCCCAACAGGTTGGCGATCAGAGCTTGTTTGGCCTGGGGCGAGATCGCCTGCCGCTCCGGCTTCAGCTCCACGATCAAGACCGGCTGCTGGCGGCCATACGTGCCCAGACCGACGAGGGCCGTGCGAGCCACCGCCGGATGTTGGTTGAAGATGGCCTCACACTGCACCGGCAGCAGCATCTCCATTGCCGTCTCCACCCGGTGGGATTTGCGCCCACAAATCCACAGCCGCCCCCGCTCATCGAAATAGCCGATGTCCCCCATGCGGTGCCACACCTGCTCCCCTTCATAAATTTTCGCCTCGGCGGTTTTCTGGGGCCGGTGTAGATAGTGGCGGGTGACCACCGCCCCCTTGACCACCACCTCGCCGACGCTACCCGGCGGCAGAGGCAGCGACTCCGTCCAGCGGGCAATGGGATGGTCGGTAATGGGAATGATGCGGATGGTGGCCTCCCCCAGCGGTCGCCCGACGCAGACCCCGGCCCCCAATTCGGTCAGTGGCCCGGTCTCGGTCATGATTTCCTCATCTCCAATCGAAGTCAGCGGCAGGGCCTCGGTCGCGCCGAAGGGCGTGGACACGGTGCCGTTGGGCATCAGCCCGGAAAACTCCCGGATGAGGCGGGGCGGAACCGCCGCCCCAAACATAAGCACCTGACGCAGCCCCGGCAGGGTGATCTTGTGCTGGCGGCAATAGTCGCCGACGATGCGGAAGATGGTCGGCGAGCCGAGGCTGATGGTCACGCCGTGGGTTTGGAGAGACTCGACGAAGTAGGCCGGGTTGAGGGTGGCCGGTTTACGGGGGTTCATATCGGGGATAATGGTCGTCACGCCCAGGGCCGGGTTGAAGAGGGCAAAGATGAGCAGGGCCGACAGATGGACGTCCCCCTCTCGAAAGTCCATTTCATCCCGCAAAATTTTGACCTGCTCCCGGAAAATGCCGTGCAGATAAACCACCCCTTTGGGGATGCCGGTGCTGCCGGAGGTGAAGGCGATGGCCGCTTCATCCTCGGTGGTCGTCGGCGCGGCGCGGAAGGGGCCGCGCTGCTCGGCGCGTAACGCCTCCAGCGTGGTCCCGCCCCACAGCAAGCGCCGTCCGGCGGTCACCCGGCGGCTGATGGTTTTGAAGGCTTGGGGAAAAATGCGGCTCAGAGCGTGGGCCAGAGGGATGCCGATCATGGCCGTCGGCTCGGTTTCGGCCACACATTGCAGAAAGGAGCGACGGCCCATCCCGGGGTCGATCAGGATGGGTACGGCTCCGATTTTGAGCAGGGCGAAGGCCACGGCGATGAAATCAACATTGGGCCGGAGCATCATCAACACCCGTTCGCCCCGGCGGATGCCGTAATCGCTCAGGCCGTGGGCGTACTGGTCACACAACTCGTTGAGCTGCTGAAAATTAAGCTGGACGTTGGTGGCTCGGCCGTGGTCATCCCGCCCGACCGGAAAGAGAATCGCCAGGCGATGCGGGGCGCGGGCAGCGGTGTCGGCCAGGGTGTGGCCGATGTTGTACTGGTTCATTGCGCCAAAAATCTCGTCATCAAGGGCAAAATCTGCTCGTGAGCATCTTCGACTACGTAATGCCCGGCGTTGGCCAGAACGTGAACCTCAGCCTGGGGAAAGCGAAGTCGCCAATCGGTCAGGAAATCCTCGATGGTGAAGCAGAAATCATCCGCGCCCCAGATGATGAGCATGGGGCGATCCTGAAATTGGCTCAACCCGGCCTCGATTTCGGCGACGGTCTCGTGGGTCGGGTGATCCGCTTCAAGCGGAATGTCCTGCACGAAGCGGTGGATGGCAATGCGATGGGCCGGGCTGTCGTAGGGGGCCAGGTAGCCCCGGCGAATGGCCGGAGTCAGACGACCGGGCCGGGACACGGCGAACTGCAAGGCTCCGCCCGCAAAGCCGTTGATGGTGCGGACGGCTACCTCGCCCAGCAGCGGCAGACGACACAGCTTGATCCGTTTGGGAATGGCCGCGATGCGCTCGCCGGAGGCCGCCGTGTTGAAAATCACGAAGCGGGCCACGTTGTCGGGGTGACGGGCGGCGTAGCCCATACCAATCGGCCCGCCCCAATCGTGAAGGACCAGCGTAATATCTTTCAGCCCCAGATGGGCCACCAGCTTTTCAACGTTGCGAATATGCTGATCCAGGGTATAGGCATAATCCTGCGGTTTATCCGACAGCCCACAACCGATATGATCCGGCACGATGACCCGGTGGTGGCGGCTGATCTCCGGGATGAGGGTGCGGTAGTAGAAAGACCAGGTCGGGTTGCCGTGGAGCATGACCACCGGTGGATCGGCAGGCTGGCCCTCATCCAGATAGTGATACCGTAAATCGCCAAACTCTAGCCAATTGGCGGCAAAGGGGTAATGGTGGCGGAAGGGGTGCGTGTCGGTCACCGGCCCGTTTACCAGGAGACGCTCATAATGGAGCAGTTCAGCCCGCTGCCGATGCCCAACAATCCGACGTGATCACCCGATTTGATCGTGCCTTGCTCGGCAGCCATAGCCAGGGTGATGGGCAGGGCGGCGGCGGCCATATTGCCCAACGTTTTGACGTTGAGCTGAATTTTATTGGGGTTGACGCCCAAATATTTGCACATCCCGGCGATTTGGCGGACGCTGACCTGGTGGGGAATGTAGCGGTCGATGGTGTCGTCGCTCCAGTTGTCCAGCTTTTGGCTGGCAATCTGCCAGGTGCGCCCGACCAGTTGCAGCCCGGCTTCCATCAATTCGTGGGCGTAGGTCTTCATCTCGGTTTTGCTGGCGGTGCAGAGGCGATTGTATTCCGTGGCGGCCAGGTTGACCAGGCCGTTGACGGTGTGGCCGGTCTGGGAATATTTTTTGTGGGTCAACAGCATGGCCACGGCCCCGGAGCCGATGGTCAGGGTGGCGAAGTTCAGCCGGTAGAAATCCATATCGGCCTCGGGGGATTGCAGCCGTTGAATGGTCGATTCGATGCCTTCGCGGGAGCTTTCGGCACAGACGACCATCCCATATTTGATGGCCCCGGAGTCGATCATCATGCCGATGGTCTGCATCCCGTGCAGCGCCCCCACACAGGCGTTGCTGACATCGAAATTGAGGCAGTGGGGGGAGAGGCCGAGGTTGCCGTGAACCAGACAGGCCACACTGGGTTCGATATAATCTTTGCAGACCGAGGTGTTGACCAGACAGCCGATGTCGTCCGGGTTGATGCCCGTCTGGTCGATCAGCTTTTGGGCGGCCAGAGTGGCCGCGTCGCTCGGTTGAACCTCACGGTCCCAGAAGCGCCGCTCTTTGATCCCCGTCAGCCGTTCGAGCTGCCCTTTGGGGATGTGTAGCCGGGCCATCGTCTCCGCGATTTGATCTTCCAGCGAAGCCGTGGTGATCCGGTGCGGTCCCAACTCATAGGCCATTGCTTCAATGGTTACGTTCTCAGAAAACATTAAGTGCCTCCAATTTTACTAATAGTCGGCGTAAGATTTTAGGTACCAGCATTTGTGTCCAAATGCACTGTTAGATTATATTTTCGGGAGGCAGAATTAGCAAATAAATTAATGTCGGGGCAACTATCCCAGAAGTGTGATACAATAAGGCTCGACTCAATAACGTTGACACAGTAAAGGAATAACGTATGACTGAAATAAATCCCTCTATTCCATTTTCCGCTGCGGAGGTCGATGACATCATTGGCTGGGCGCGACAAGCCGGCACCATTGCCCTCGATTACTTCAAAAATGTGACGGTGGAACGCAAAGCGGACCACACCTTTGTCACCGAAGCGGATCGGGCCGTCGAAAAATTTCTGGTGGCGCGGCTGCGGGCGGCCTATCCCGACCACGCCCTGGTGGGCGAGGAGGGCGCTCGGAGCGATTTGGCGGCAGATTCGGCCTATATCTGGGCCATTGACCCCATCGACGGCACCACGGTCTTTGTGCAGGGCTTGACCGGCTGGGGCATCACCCTGGGCCTCTTACATCAGGGCCGACCGGCGTTCGGGCTGTTTTACAATCCCCAACTGGATGAGCTAACCTACACCGGTCACGATGGTCACGTCTATCACAACGGGCGGCGGCTGACGAACAACCTGCGGGTGGATTGGGCCGACAAGGGCTTTTTGGCCACCAGTTCCACCGCCCATTTCGATTTTCAGCTTGACATCAAACGTCTGAGAGCGTTGGGCAGCATCAGCAGTAACCTGGTCTACACCGCTCGCGGCATCGCCACGGCCACCTTCAGCCCCAACGCCAGCCTGTGGGATTTGGTGGCAGGCGGGGCCATGCTGCTCCGGCTGGGCGGCGAGCTGCGCTACTTATCGGGGAAATCCATCGATTATTTGGTTTTATTGGATGGACAGAAAGTGCCGGAGCCGGTCATCGCCGGCCATCCCCAGGTTGTGGCTGAGGTGCAGGGCCGGATTGGGGAGGGGGCTTAAGATTAAGAAGAGCGGGCGCAGCGAAAGCCGAGGCGATTGTTTGTTTCGGTCGGGGCCAGCTTGGTCCGCACGGCGGTTCGGGTGAAAGCAGCCAGATAGTCCCACGAGCCGCCCCGGACCACCCGCTCTTCTCCCTCGTTGGGGCCTTGCGGATTTTTGGTGGGCGCGTTTTGGTAATTATGGGGGGCATACCAATCTGCCACCCATTACCACACATTGCCGCCCATATTGTTAATGTCTGGCGGACTGGCTCCCTCCGCATAAGCGTCAACCGGGGCGATCTCTTTATAGCCATCGTTGTAGTTCAAATTAGCATAATCAAAGTCGCAGTTTTTGTCACAGAAATTAGCTTTGCCCGCATCAAATCTATTTCCCCAGGGATAGAGGCGGCCCTCCGTCCCCCGGGCCGCTTTTTCCCACTCCGCCTCCGTCGGTAACCGCGCCCCCCGCCATTCGCAATAAGTTTTGGCTTGTTCCCAATCAACCCAAATCACTGGATAATCGTCATATTGCGGATTGCCGTAGTAATCATTTCGGCTGAATGAGGTTGAGCGGGAGGGGCGTGTACAGTGACCAGCATTGACACATACGTCGTATTGGGCGTTTGAAACCTCGTACTGATCAATGTAAAAGGCATCTAAGGTGACAGTATGGATAGGTTCTTCATCCTCAAACCAATATCGTTGGCAGCCGACCTCCGGCGCAAATTTTTCACATTCCGCTAACGCGACATCCGCATCACCACCCATCTCAAAAGGACCTTCGGGGATAAGAGCCATATTGCAGTTTGGACAGGATGAATAGATTTCACAGATCGCTTTACCCAAAATAGCCTCCGCTCGGTTACATGACGGCCTCGACAGCGATGTTAACAGAATCACGACACTTCCAACAATCAAAAAAAGCCCACCTAAGACATAGGGCCAATAGAGACGGTTGGATTCGGGGGGCGGCGACGATACGGGGTCTTCATCCTCTTCATCCGTTAGTAACTCCAACAGTTTCGCTTCTTGGGGCTGGTCAGGGGAGAGCGAAGACATTCCGGCGGCCTCTAAAAGCGCGTTAGCCTCCGCCTGCGTAGAGAGAACCTCTTGTTCATAAAACCAGTCGATGATCTGAACGACTCGCTCCCGCGCCTGAGAACCGGTTAAGCGTCTACCGTGGCACATGGCGCTGATGACGGCTGGATCCTGCATGATACCTTCGGCCAGCTTGCTCTGGGTTAAGCCGTGTTTACGGCTGAGATGTTGGCTGATCAAATCCCCGAAGGGGTGGCTACGGTGTTTAATTGGGTCTCCATTCGTGGGTGTCATAGATGTTACACCAAGTGTCAACAAGATTACGCCAGATGTCAACGGTTTTGACAAGAAATGCTCTTGATCTTGACAGGTCAATTGGAGTAAGGTGGGTATGTTCAGAAACAATTCTAAAACTCACCGATTTCCAGTATACGCTAATTTGGATTGACCTTCAAGATAGGCAGGGGTGTGGATGCCATTCCAAATTTGAAGGGAAGCCCTGGTGGCCAATCCTCGTCAGAAAGGAAGAAAACAATGGGACAGAAAAATAGATGGCACATAGTCATTATGGCCAGGGTTATCACCACTTTTAGACAAGTTATTAGAGAGGAAAAAATAATGAAACTTTCAAATAAAATCAAATTACCCAAGCCACTCTTTTTGATCATAATGACTCTTTTCGCCATTGTCGTATCTCTCCAAACCACGGTAGCAAGCGGGTCAGGTATCTTCATCGACAGTGGCCAAAATCTTGGTAATACTAGCAGTTGGAAACTAGCCCTGGGTGACTTGGATAATGATAATGACCTTGATGCTTTTGTTCCTAATTCGGGTGGAAGTGTCAATCAAGTGTGGTTGAATGGAGAAAATGGTAATTCCATAGGGATATTCAGTGACAATGGTCAGAACAATTTAGGGCCCGGAGATAGTGCTATGGTAGCACTGGGAGATCTGGATAATGATGGTGACCTTGACGCTTTCATCGCAAGTGGTCTGCCAACTAGATCCAACAAAGTGTGGTTAAACAATGGGATCGGCAATTTTAGCGACAGTGGTCAAACTTTGGGTACTTCAAACAGTATTGGCTTGGCCTTGGGCGATGTGGATGGTGATGGTGATCTTGATGCCTTTGTTGCCAATCATGGAGCGGCAAATGTGGGTCACGGAAACAAAGTATGGTTAAATGATGGGAACGGTAATTTTAGCGACAATGGTCAAAGCTTAGGCAGTTCTTTCAGTGCAGCCGTAGCTTTAGGTGATTTAGACGGTGATGGTGACCTTGACGCCTTTGTTGCCAATGGTTTCGGTGGCAATCATCCGGGCAAAGTATGGTTAAATGATGGGAACGGTAATTTCAACGATAGTGGCCAAAACTTAGGTAGCTCCAACAGTTTTGAAGTAGCTTTGGGTGACCTGGATGAAGATGGCGACCTGGATGCTTTTGTTGCCAATGGGAACGGACAGGGCAACAAAATATGGCTAAATGATGGAAATGGTAATTTCAACGATAGTGGCCAAAACTTAGGTAGCTCCAACAGTTTTGAAGTAGCTTTGGGTGACCTTGATGAAGATGGCGACCTGGATGCTTTTGTTGCAAATGGGGACAATCAAAGCAACAAAGTATGGCTAAATGATGGAAATGGTAATTTCAACAACAGTGGTCAGGCTTTGGGCAATTCATCCAGTTGGGGCTTGGCTTTAGGCGACCTGGATGGAGATAGTGATCTTGATGCCTTTGTAGGGAATTTTTTACAAGGCGACAAGGTATGGTTGAACGAGAATCAGCCCAACCCCTCCGGCTCGATCACCCTCATCAAACAAGCCAACCAAGACGCCACCTTCTACTTCAGCGGCGACCTGGGCGATTTCAGCCTACCGACCGCCGGCTCCAAACAGTTTACGAACTTGAGTTCCGGCAGTTATACGATTACCGAAGCGACCACGCAGGATTGGGTCTTAATCAGCGTTCAGTGTACCGCCGCCGGGGCAAACACTTTTGATTACGGTTTTGATTTCAGCGCCCAAAGTGTGACAATCCAATTGATGCCAAATCAAGATGTGACCTGTACTTTGATTAATGAGAAGCCCAACTTTGAACCGGCGTCGTGTCGGCTTTACCTCCCACTGATTTTCAACACAGATAAGCGGGTTCCAAAATCTGAATGATCCGTTAGTGTCACGAAGTTTTCGCCATCATTTAGAACACGGATTGGCAGAATTTAACGGATCAAAAATAAACAGTTAAAATCCGTTACATCCTGTACATCCGTGTTCTTGACCAGGTAGGCGTCTCGAAGGGAGCGAACAATAAGAGGGATCACTATTTTTCTTTGGCACAGCTCACAATCAAGGAGGTTGCTTATGTCTTCTAAAACAAACCACCTACTCATCGCTCTGGCTTTAGGGTTGGGGCTGTTCGGGGGTGGGCTGGGGCTACTACGTGGTTTATCGCCGGGCGTGCCGTTGCTGCCTCCGGCTGACTTGCCCGGCGATCCTGTCAGCCCAGCTTGCCATTCGCCTCCAACTAAAGTTACGGAAGCCTCGCTGCCGCAGAGCCGTGGCCCTATCCCCGACCTGGGGCCATGCGATAGCTACGCTGTGTATTACGGCCCCTTGGACGATACGACGGTGGAGAAGCTCAAAGTCTTTGATCTGGTCATTCTCCATCCCGGCGATTTCGGCGATCAGCCCATCACCCGAACCCATATCGCCGCACTACAGGCGGCCGGGGTGATCGTTCTGGGCTACGTGTCCATCGGCGAGGAGCCGCCGGGCACACCGCAGGCCGGTCAAGGTCTGGGACCAGTCTATGCTAAAGCCGATAGTTTGTGCGATGGGGTTCCAAATCGGTACTGTCAGGAGAACGGTGCCGCCTCATACTATTTGGACGAAATTACCAATACCACCGCGCTGCCCGGCCACGATGGGCTGCCGGATACGAATGGGGAGTGGGGCAGCCACTACGTTGACCCCGCCTCGTCCGGCTGGCGAGATAGGGTGCAACGGTGCGGCACGGTTTATCTCGACTGCAATTTTTATGGCGCTGATTATGTCCTGTACACGTTAGGCGCGGATGGTTTATTTCTGGATACGGTCGATATGGCGTCGCCGTGGGGCTTCTACGATTACGCCCTCGATGATATGGCTGACTTTATCTGCCAGTTGTCAGATGAGTATCCTGATCGCTACATCGTCATAAATCGGGGTGTCTTTTATGCCGATCCTTTGTATGGGGCGGATCAGGTGCGGCCTTGCATCAACGGCCTCCTCTTCGAGGCCTATTACTCAGAGTGGGATTGGGAAAAGCAGGAGGGCCGGGTTAGTCCCTGGTTTCCAGACAACCGGGATAATTGGGCACCCAAACTAAACGCCCAGGGGGTGATGACCGATGGCTATTCCCTCTTTGCCCTCGATTACTTCACGTCAACCCAAACCCTGTCGATCACCCATCAAATCAGCGAAACGGTTACCCGGTGGGACTGGTTGGCTTATATCAGTACGCCCTATTTGGATACCATTCGTCCGGAGGTTCGGCTACCTCGTCAGCGACAAATCTGGCTCCCGCTTATTCTACAAGATGGACACTGAGAACCAGTGTAAATTTCCTGACGCTTTCAAAATTCAGGGAGGTCATACCCGCATAAAACGCAAAACGTACCCATTTTTACGCAGTACGTTTTACGTTTCAGCCGGTCCGCCTCATGAAGCCTGTTGAGTAAATTTCTAACTCATCTCCTGCACATACTGGCTCGGCGAGAGGCCGGTCAGCCGCTTGAAGACGCGGGAGAAGTAGCGGGCATCGTCGAAGCCGACCAGGGGAGCCACTTCGGAGATTTGCAACTGCTGCTCTCGCAGTAGCCGTTTGGCCTGGTCGATGCGGTAGCGGGTGTGGAATTGGCGGGGAGACTCGCCGAGCCATTTGTCGAACAGAGCCCGGAGATGGGATTGGCTGATGTTGGCGGCGGCGGCGGTGCGGGTCGCATCGAAGGGTTGGTCGTAGGTTTCGATGAGGTAGGTGATGGCATTGCGGACGACATCGGGATAGGTCGTTGAGCGAGGCAAGGTAAAACCGTGGCTCAGCTCTTCCAGGCGGGCCACCAATTCGTAAAAAATGCCGACGGCTTTGAGCGGGTAGCCCGGCTTTTGCAAAATCAACACCTCCCGAATTTCGACCAGTTTGGCCTCGATTTCCCGATCATAATCAAGGACAAAATGGCGCGGTTCATTGGCATCTCCCAGGATGGCCGGCCACGCCCCGGACAAACTGAGCCAATGAAAACGGATGTCCTTGCCCCGATAGTTGAAGGCTTGCTCGGCGGGGATGATGAACAGATCCCCCGGCGTAACGGGCGTGTTCCGATTCCTGGACTCAAACATGGCCTCGCCGCTGATGTGATAAAATAGTTGGGCAGAGTGGGTCCAATGAAAATCACCGGTGGCGTAATTGGGTTTGGAATGGTATTCGCCGATCCGGTCGATCCAAAACTCCAGTGGAAAGAGATCGGAGGAGCCATACCCCACCCGCCAATACTCATATCGCTCCGGATGGATCCCATTATTTGAGCCGCCCATAATCGGCCGGCGCACCGAGCCTCGTGCCATCGTTGCATCCCCTCAGTTCGTCAATTCGTCCACCTAATTATAATCATAAATCTATTTATAATGCAATTTTCAGTCGTCCGCAGCCCCCTTCGATACAACGTGAAATAACTCAACCACCAAAAAGCCAGAAGTAAAGCAATCCACAAAGAGTACTTCCGGCCAACGTGACCAGCATGCCCTGCTTATACCGAAACAACGCCACCATCGCGCCGAGAGCAATCAACAGGGTGGGCCAATTCAGGGTGGGCCAGACCGGAATTTGCAGATGGAGCGGGCCGATATAAAAGCTGTTGACTGTGCCAAACAAGGTATAAAGCGAGAACCAGATAGCCAGATTCAGGATGACCCCGACCACGGCGGCAGTGATGGCTGATAAGGCCGTGGTTAGGAATTTGTTACCACGCAGATATTCGATGTAGGGTGCCCCCAAAAAAATCCAGATGAAGCAAGGCACAAAGGTGACCCAGGTGGTCAGGATCGAACCTAAAATGCCGGCGGTCAGCGGGCTGAAGGGGGCCGGATTGCGATAGGCTCCCATAAACCCGACGAACTGCACCACCTGCACCAGAGGGCCGGGCGTCGTTTCGGCCATGCCCAGCCCGTCGAGCATTTCGCCGGGCCGGAGCCAACCATACACCTCGACGGCTTGCTGGGCCATATAGGCCAGCACCGCGTAAGCCCCGCCAAATGTGACCACCGCCGCCTGGCTAAAGAAAAAGCCGATGTCCACAAAGACGCTCTCCGGGCCGAGGGCCAGGCGGATACCGAGCAATGGGCCAAACCAGAACAGCAGCCCCAGGCTCAAAATCAGCGCCGTCCGGGTCAAGGAGGGGCGACTGTGGGCGGCGGTGTCGGCGATCACAATATCGGTCTCCTCATCATCAGCCACCTGCCGGCCTTTGATAATATCAAATTTTTCCAGCCAGACCCGACCGCCGATGTAGCCGATCAGCCCGGCGACCAGGATGATGAGCGGAAAGGGGACGTTGAAAAAGAAGATGGCAATGAAGGAGAGACCGGCCAGCGTAATCATCACGCTGTTCTTGAGGATACGCTGCCCAATGCGGATGACCGCTTCGGCGACGATGGCCATAACCGCCGGTTTTAGCCCAAAGAAGAGGGCCTGAACGAACGTGACCTCCTGAAACCCGGCGTAAAGGACACTCAACAACAGGATGCTCAGGAAACCGGGCAGGACGAACAGGGACCCGGCCACCAGCCCCCCCTTCGTTTTGTGCAACAGCCAGCCGATGTAGGTGGCCAACTGTTGCGCTTCGGGACCGGGCAGCAGCATACAATAGTTAAGGGCGTGCAAAAACCGGCTCTCGCTGACCCACCGTTTCTCTTCAACCAGCAGTTTGTGCATCACCGCGATTTGCCCCGCCGGGCCGCCGAAGCTATAAATAGCCACTTTGACCCACACCCAGAACGCCTCGGCAAACGAAACGCTCTGGGTGGCTGTCGCGGGTGGCTCGATCTCCGTATCGATTACATCCTGCTGTATCATGGGGTTTGTCTCCTTAAAAATGAGACGTAAATAACTTACCCGTTTTCCTTGCACCCCTAAAACGTGAAACGTAAAACGTAATGCCCTACTCAAAAAAGCCTTACGTTTTACGCATTACGTTTTATCACGAACATTGGACTGGGTAATTTATTTAAGTCTAGGGGTTCAATAGAATTTGCCACAGAGCGGCGCTATTGTATCATACGTTATCGAATTATGATATAGAAAGGGTGACAATGTCCCAAAAAACCAGACTGGTCGTCCTGATCTCCGGCAGCGGCAGCAACTTGCAGGCGCTCATCGACGCCAGTGAGGCAGGGCGACTGGACGGGGAAATTGTAGCCGTCTTTTCCAACCGGGCCAATGCCTATGGTCTGCAACGGGCCGAGCGGCATCACATCCCCATCATCGTGGCCCATCCGGGCGACAACCGGGCCGAGTATGACACGGCGCTGGCGGCCCTGGTCGGCAATTATTGGCCCGATTGGGTTATCCTGGCCGGGTGGATGCGGATTTTGACCAGGAATTTCCTGGACAAATTTCCCAACCGGGTCATCAACCTCCATCCGGCCCTGCCTGGACAATTTGCCGGAACTCACGCCATCGAGCGAGCCTTCGAAGCCTATCAGCGGGACGAGATCGAGCAGACCGGGGTTATGGTCCATCTCGTGCCGGATGAGCGGGTCGATGCCGGGCCGGTGCTGGGCCAGGCCGTCGTCCCCATTCTGGCCGAGGATACCCTGGAGACGCTGACCGAGCGGGTGCATCAGACCGAACATCGGCTACTGGTGGAGACGGTGCAGGGGGTGATTACGGGAGAGATTGAGATTCCGAATGAGTGAGGAGCAACTATGACCTATTTAACCCTCCCCGGCCTGGTCGATGTTCATACCCATCTGCGAGTGCCGGGGGGTGAGCATAAGGAGGATTTCGCCACAGGCACGGCGGCGGCGTTAGCCGGGGGCGTGACCACCATTTTGGGGATGCCGAACACGACGCCGCCGCTGAACACGCCGGAGATTTTGCGCCACACCAGGGAGACAGCCCAACAAGCTATTCATTGCGATGTTGGGCTTTTTGCCGGGGCCAGCCCGGAGCGGATCGACCGGCTGCCCGATTTAGCGCCCGACGCCGTGGCCCTCAAAATCTACCTCAACGACACCTTCGGCCCGCTACGGGTCGAGGATTTGCCGACGCTGCAAGCCTGCTTCCAACGCTGGCCCCGCGACAAGATGATCGCCATGCACGCCGAGGGGCAGAGCGTGGCCGTGGGCATCGGTCTGGCGGCGAGCTATCAACGCCCGGTTCATTTCTGCCACATCAGCCGCCGCGAGGAGATCGAGCTGATCGCCGAGGCGAAGGGGCAGGGCTTGCCCGTCACCTGCGAAGTGACGCCCCATCACCTCTTTTTGACCGAGGCTGACGCCGAACGGCTGGGGCCGCTGGGCTATATGCGCCCGACGCTGGCCTCACCGGAGGATGTCGAGGCGTTGTGGGCGCACATCGGAACGACCATCGACTGCATCGCCACCGACCACGCTCCCCACACCCTAGCCGAGAAACGCTCCGACAACCCCCCGCCGGGCGTGGCCGGGCTGGAAACCTCGCTGCCGCTGATGTTGACGGCTGTAAAACGGGGGCGGCTAACCGTAGAGCGGCTGATCGAACTGATGGCGACCAATCCCCGCCGCATCTTCAGCCTGCCGGAGCAGCCGGAGACCTTCATCGAGGTCGATACCGGGACCGAATACAGCCTGACCAATGAGCAGATGCAAACCAAATGTGGTTGGACGCCCTTCGCCGGAATGAGCCTGACCGGGCGGGTCGAGCGGGTCACGCTGCGGGGGGCGCTGGTCTACGATGCGGCCCGTGAGGGGTTGCGGGCGAAGGTGGTGGCTCAGCCGGGGAGTGGGCGAGTGTTGCCGTAATACAGCAGTTCCCGATATGACCAGATTGGGCCAGTTTTAGCTAACTCTGGTTGTTGAAATCAACGATTGAATGACAAATTGAGCCTCATATGACAAAATTTATGGAAACTGGCCCAATCTTCATACAACATTCTCTCAATGGGGGTTCAGCAATAAAACCGGATTGATCCGGTGCTGTTGGGTAGCCCGGACCATTTATGTCCGGGCGGGGTTGGTCAGAAAACGAGATCGTTTGCAAACGTGATAGGTAGCCAGTCAGGAGACAACAAATTGTCAAAAAGTT
>CAZWZZ010000042.1:7296-17209 GCA_964638395.1 uncultured Caldilineaceae bacterium | reverse complement strand
CATTGGGCACATCATCCAACATTTGATCCGGTTGGAAAAACGGCTCGATCAGATGGGCCAGACTCCCCAGAGCGACTAAAAACAACTTTACCTGACAAGCAGCCCCGGTTTGAGCAGACCGGGGCTTACCTTTTCTGCCATCGCCAATGATTTGCCCCACCCCAATGAGCGGGTTACAATAACCAGCATCACCGGCCTTAGAGACTGTTTTAAAAGCCTTCCAGGCTCCACGGATGGACACAGATTGTCACTGATATTATCAAAATTTTGATAAAAATCTGTGAACATCAGTGTAAATCTGTGGACAACTCTGTAAACTTTCACTTTTAAAACAGCTTCTAAGGCCAATACCTTTCAAATAAGACGATTCTTCGGAGCTATGTCGCTCGCCACCCCCCCTAGCCCCCCAGCGGGGGGAATCTCGCTTTGTTGCTCCCCCCTTTGGGGGGCTGGGGGGGGCTTATTTGAACAGTATTGCTTCTAAGGCTCAGTCAGCAAGAGAAAGTGAGATTATGACGCCCCTCAACCTGGCTCATCTTCAAACCTGGATCGGCCAAGAAACAGTAACCGAGGATACGATCTCACCGGTCCCGGCCCGGCTGATGGCCGCCACGCTCGATCAGACGGCGGATGTTCAGGATGGTGATCCGCTGCCGCCGGTGTGGCACTGGCTCTATTTTCACGAAGCGACTCCGGCCTCGGCCGTGGGGCCGGATGGTCACGCCAAGCGGGGCGGCTTTCTGCCGCCGGTTCCGCTGCCGGCCCGGATGTGGGCCGGCGGGCGGCTGCGCTTCCACCGGCCCCTGCCTATCGGAACGCAGGCGATCAAACGCTCGACGATTAAGTCGGTCACGGAAAAACAAGGGCGCTCCGGCCAGTTGTGCTTTGTCCTGGTCGAACATCAAATTATGGTAGCGGGCGAGGTGTGCCTGACCGAGGAGCAGGATTTGGTCTACCGGGAAGCGCGAGGACCGGGCACGTCTCCGCCAATAAAACCGGCCCCGACCGGCGCGGAATTTTCGCAGACGATCCACCCCAATTCGGTGCTGCTCTTCCGCTACTCGGCCCTGACCTTCAACGGCCATCGTATTCATTACGACGTGGATTATTGCCGGGAGGTGGAGGGCTATCCGGGGCTGGTCGTACACGGGCCGTTGATCGCCACCCTGCTGTTGGAGTTGTTCCGCCAACAGTGCCCCGCTGGAACCATCACCGGCTTCGAGTTCCGGGCCGTGAGTCCGTTGTTTGCTACAACGCCGTTTACGCTCCACGGACGGCGGACAGATGGCGGGGGTCAGGTCTGGGCGGCCAATGCCGAGGGAGGCGTGGCGATGAGGGGTCGGGTTGAAGTGGGTTAAAATTTAACAAGGAGATTTTTTTGGAACTATTGGGCATCCAATTCATCAGCACGCCGATGGAAGTGCCGTCGGCCTGGGCTAAACTCGAATCGCTTTTGCACGTGCCGGACGATCTGGAGTTGATGGCCCTCTATCGCCTCGGCTATCTACCCCCGGACCAAGAACGGCCCCGCATCGACTGGCAAAGTAGCCAACGCAAGCGCCTCTCCCAATTCGTCTATCGCAATACCTGCCAACAGCCGGAGCCGGACAGGACAGCCGCATGAGCCACCAACCTGTGCCGCGTATCCGAGCGGTGGCCACGGCTGTACCGCCCCACCCCGTTCCCCAGGCCAGGGCTAAAGCGTTCGCCGCCTCCTTTTTCGAGTCCAGCTTCAAGAATTTAAGCCGCCTGCTGCCGGTTTTTGACAACACCCACATTCAATGTCGCTATCTGGCCCAACCGCCGGCCTGGTACGCCCGGCCCCACACCTTTCCCGAAGCCAACGCCCTCTACGAAACCATCGCCCTCGATCTATCGGTGCAGGCTGCGACCGCCGCCTTAGAACGGGCCGAAGTCGAACTCGACTCGGTGGGAATGGTCATCTTTGTCTCCACCACCGGTCTGGCGACCCCTAGCCTCGATGCCAAATTGATCCAGCGGCTGGGGCTATCGCTGCACACTGGCCGCTTGCCTATCTGGGGCCTGGGCTGCGCCGGGGGCGTGGCCGGCGTGGCCCGGGCCGCCGACCTGGCTCGAGCGATGCCGGGCCGGCCCGTCCTGCTGGTGGCCGTCGAGTTATGCAGCTTGACCTTTCAATACAATGACCGCTCCAAATCAAACCTGATTGCCACCAGTCTCTTCGGCGATGGAGCGGCGGCGGCGGTGATTCAGGCCGATGCCGGCGATAATGATAATGAGAGTGAGGATGAGGATGATAAGAATAGGCCCGCCATCCTGGGCAGCTACAGCACCCTGTTTGCCGACTCGGAGGATGTGATGGGCTGGGATTTAGCCGACACCGGTCTCAAGGTCCGCTTTTCTCGACACATTCCGACCATCGTCAGGCGGCATTTGCCAACGCTGATCGCTGAGGCCTGTTCGCGGTGGGGCATCGAGAAGACGGCGATTCAACATTATGTAGCCCATCCCGGCGGGGCCAAAGTATTGACGGCCTACGCCGACAGTCTGGGTCTGTCGGAGCAGGATTTGGCCCTGGCCTACGAGATTTTGCAAAATTACGGCAATATGTCGAGCGTGTCGGTCCTGTTCGTACTGGAAAAATTCCTGGCCTCCCCCCGGGCCGGCGGTCAGTATGGGCTGATGATGGCTCTGGGACCGGGCTTCAGCGCCGAGCAGGTGTTGTTTCGGTGATGCTCTCCGCCCCCCCTTTTCTGGCCGTTATGGTTGGCATCATCGTCATTCAGCGTCTCGCCGAGCTGCGACTGGCCCGCCGTAATCGGGTCTGGGCGCTCCGAGCCGGGGCCAAAGAGTTTGGAGCCGGTCATTATCCCCTCTTTTTTGTGCTGCATACCGGCTGGCTGCTCGGCTGGCTGGTCGAAGCCTGGTGGCGCGGCCCTATCCTGAGCCGGTTTTGGATCGCCTGGCTGGTTCTCTTTGTCCTGGCCCAACTCTTACGCTACTGGGCCATCATCAGTTTGGGGCGCTTCTGGAACACCCGCATCCTGGTCATTCCGGGGCAGTCGCCGGTTCGGCGCGGGCCGTATCGCTATCTGGCCCATCCCAACTACGTGGCCGTCGGTCTGGAACTGGCCAGCGTGCCCCTGATCTTCGGGGCGTGGATAACCGCCCTGGTCGTGTCGTTGCTCAACGCGGGGCTGCTGTTGGGGATTCGCATCCCTGCTGAAAAAGCGGCGCTACAGTTACTAGAGGAGTGAGCCAACATATCTCCTGGCTTAGCCAGTATCTCAACTTCAACTTCTTTGACCAAGCAATCTTCGGCCCGCACCGGGGGATTGCTTCGCTACGCTCGCAATGACAAAACCACAATCACTTTATTTACGATGTACCGAACCATTGCTCGAATTATTCCAAAAAGTCGGTTAGGAGTTACGCAGTTGAGCGACAAACGCATCCTGAGTAGGCGGTAGCCGTATCGAAGGGTGTCGTTTGGAGCGGCTGCACCCCTCGATACGCCTTTTCAAGGCTACTCGGGCTGCGAACCGCGTAACTCCTATCGGTGTCAAGCTTATAACGATGGATGACCTAATCAGAATATTAGACGAACGTTCAGATAATTAAGGACTCAACTCCAGCGTCCCTCCATCGGCCATCAAGTCGATGAACAGATTGCCGTCCTGGAAAAAATAGATGGCCCCGAAGCCGAGCTTCTGTATAAACTCATCACTGCGCGACTCTTCGGAACAGATCACCGTGATTACCGGGTCAACTGAGATACTAAGGCTACCACTCTCGTCAGCGGCGTAGCCGCCACCCGGCTCTTTGCAATCGGCCTTGATGTTCACCGTGTCATCGGGGTTAAAGGTGATGGTGTAATTTTCGGGCTGGTCCACCTCAAACTGCTGTGTCGGGTCGGTGAAGCGGACCCACTGCCAGGTCGAGCCGGTCAGCCTGTCAAGCTGGCCGGTTTCAGTCGCTTCCGCCGAGTCCGCCGGGCTAAAGAGCAGCCGCTTCGGCAGGCTTCCCTCGCCTTCAAAATAAGTGAACCCCAGCCGACCGATGTCATACCCCCACAGGCTGACATTTTCCAGCGCCGTGAAGTAGGCCGTTTCCTGATCGAGGATCGGCTCAGGACAGGCCATCCGGGTGGCTGCCACCGGGCTGATGCTCATCACGAAGGGGTTCTCCTCATCCAGGGTGAAGCTGCTGTTGTAACTGTTGCAGCCCCCGGAGCCGCTGATTTGGCCATCCTGGAAGCTGATGGTCACCTCGGTCTCGGCCAGGGCCGGTTGCTCGTCGATTTCCAGCAAGGTCCAGCTTGTGCCGTTCAGATCGGCGGCGGAGACTCGGACCAACGCGCCGCCCTCGCCGCTGATATCGGCCAGTTGGCCGTTTTGCAGAACGTAGGTTTGGCTGGTGAGGTGGCTCTTGCAGCAGGCCGCATCCCCCGGCCCTTCGGCGGTGACGACGAGCATCACCTGACCGTTTTCAATCGTCGCCGATTTGACCTGGATGCGGTCTTCGATCCAGACCGCCCCGGCATCGACCGGCTGGCCGCCCTGGTTGAGTTGAGCGGCCACGTAAACAAAAGTCCCGCTGCCGCCACTGCTTTCGGTCAGGAAAAGCACAGCATCCTCCACCCCGTCCCCGTCGAGATCGCCATACCGTACCGAGCCGTCGATATATTCCACAATGGGTCGAGACGCGCCGCCCTCGACGAACGGCTCGCCCTCATACCGCCCCTCGGTCAGCGTGACCGGCTCCTCGTAGATGCCGCTGTAGGTGCCGTTTTGCAACTGGTCCGCCGTCAGGCGGCTATCCCCGGCAGCCGGGGCCGTCGAGTCCGTTGTTACCCCACTCTCAACACTGGCGGGCAGCCACAACTTCTGGCCGACTTCGATGAGGTCAGGGTTGTCAATCACCGCAAAACTGTCATCCTCAGCCGCCTTGGCGTTGGTCGCCTCGACAATAGCCGGGTAAGCCAGTAGATCGCCGTACTCCTTCTCGGCGATCTTGCTGAGCCAGTCATCGGCCTGGACGACGTATTCTTCGCCCTCGGGGGCTTGGGCCAGAGCGATTGAAACCGTGAGCATAAATGACAGGATGATAAAGGCCCCGACGATGCCGACGATGATGTTGACGATCAGCCCGCCGCCGCGCCCGGTGATGGCGTGCGCCAGCCAGCCGGCAATCGCGCCAAAGATTATCCAGACTAAGATACCCATTGTTTGGCTCCTTATCGCTTAACTATAAAATAGGTTTATGTATTCTCAGTATATCCAAATTCTTGCGCTCTGAGCCGGTTTGTAACCGGCGTCGAAGGTTACAAACCTCCTCCGAGCAATCAAAATTGGATCTACTGATTCTTTCGGCTTTTGTGGACAATCCACAAACCGAGACTAACAATTATGCCCAACACCAAACCGATCAGAGCGACCCGGCCGGTATCTTCCCCAACCGACCCGACGCCCGTCTCTGGCAGAAAGGCAATCGGTAAAGACGGCGTCCCCTGCGCGTTTGGTGTTCCGGGTGGCGGCGTGCCAGTGAGCGTAGTGCCCGGCGACGGCGTTGTGCCTGGTGTGCCACTGCCGGGGGTCGGGGTGAGGGTCAATGTCGGTGTTGGAGTAAAGGTGAGCGTGGGCGGCGGAATGTCACCGTCGTCATCATCATCATCATCATTATTATTATTATCATCAGGTGGGGGCGTGGAGGTTGGGATTGGTGTTGGCGTCGAGAGTAGGCAGAGTGGGGCTATCACCTCACGGTCAGCAGGTAGTAAATTGCTACCATCGATGCCCATCGCCCCCTGTACGCTGGCTCTGTTCAGCGTTGTGGTGGCTGTGGTCTCATTCACGGTAAAGCGAACCGTCACCGAAATGACCCGGTTGGGGGGCAAGGGGCCAAACAGGGTATCAGTCGCTAAATCGGCCCAGGCCAGCAGACCCTCGCTGACCACATTGGGCGGCGGCAGAGCGTCGAGATAGCTCAGGTCGGCCGGATTGTAGCTGTCTGTCAGGGGTAGCGTGGTGATACTGATGTTGCCGGTGCTGGTCAGGGTTAAATTGTAGGTGATGACGTCACCTGCGTCGAAACAATCGCCGGTCGGAGGTGTCAGCCGTTTAGTGAGTTCGTACCGGGCCGTTAGGGCCGAAACACAGGTCGTGCCGGGGTCTTCAGGGGGCGGGGCAGCCGGGCTTTCAACATCCGCCCGGTTGCAGACATCGGTCCCGTTTTCGTTGACAACGGCCTCAAAGGCGGCGGTGATGGCCTCTCTGGCCAGCAGGCCACCCGGAATGACGTAGCCCCCCTCATCCAGCGGGAATAGGGTGGCTCCGCCACTGTCATCAGGGATAGGCTGGCCGCGCACGCCGGTCGAGCCAGAGAGATAGGTTACATTCAGTGGCAGCGTGTCGGAGATAACCGTTGGGTCGAGTTGCTGTTGGGAGTTGTTGACGCTAAATATCTCAAAACGGAGGGTATCACCCCAGGTCAAGGTTCCGCTCTGGTCGGCGTCGTTGGTAAGCTCAACGATTTTGTGAAGCTGGAGCGACGGCAGCGGCACCAAGGCCGTGCCCACATCAATCGAAGGCAGCCCGGCCGGGGCATTCGGTCGCTGGCCCCAGACCGAGGCAAAGGGAATCCCCGCTGCCGAGAAGAAATAGGCCCCGGTCAGGTCAAAATCGCTGGCATCAATAAAGGACTCTTCGGCCAACGGCGCAATAAACAGCGTCTCATCGACCTGGTTGTTATGGTCGTAATCTATCGACAGAGTCATCGGCTCAATGGCGGTAATGTAGAGGCGCGACTCGTCGCCGTCCGGGGGTTGGTTAACATTGCCCGGTGCCCAGCCGACCAGCTTTTGGCTAGATAGGTTGGCGACGGGCAGCAGGGAATAGCCCCAATCCTGATCCTCATCGGGGGCCAACGCTGCCAGCCCGTAGAAGGGGCGGCCATCGGTGGCGGTAAAGCGCAGGGCGGTGGCGGTGCCGCCGTGGTCGTTGTATTGGACCGTCGTCTGGGGCGGAATAACCAAAGTCGAGGTGGCCGTGGCCGTTCGGGCCGTAACGGTCAAGGGGGGCGTGTCGGGATTATAGAGCCAAAAATCACCATCCGCTCCTCGTGGCCCAATTAGATCATTGGTCCATTGATCTCGCGGCACGATGGTGTAAGCACGGGCTTCGTAGTTGGCCTGGGGGTTGGCCGTCAAGAGATGGACCTGAACCGGCTGCGAGGCACTCACCCGCCCCCCGCTGTTGGTTGTCCCGCTGATCTGGGTAAACTGCTCCCCCTCGTCTAGCAGTAGCGTCTCTTCGACGATGCCATCCGCATCCAGATCAAGCTCAACGACGGTGTCATCCTCCACGGCCTGCACATTGACCAATACCCTGCGGAAGCCACGTCGCAGGCCAGGAGCGTTGCCTCCCAAATTTTCGCCAACGGGAATGATAAACTCCTTCCCCCAGCGACTGGTCGGATAGAGCGCCCAGGCCCCGGCGTAGAGCGTACCCGGCGTCTCCGGCCAGTTGCCGACGCCCATCGACAGCCCGCCGCCGACCGAGCGCACTTTATCACCGCCGTCGAATAAAATCTGCGTGGGGTCGCGGGGGAGGTCGATCTCGCTCTGGAGGGGGAGGACATCGCCGGCGACCAGCCTATCATCGCTGAAACCGGGGGGGATACCGTTGGCCGGATCGCCATCCCCCCATACCTGGGTGCTGGCCTGCTCCGGCGCGGTCACGTTCGCCTCAAAGCCATCCTCCCAATGGTCGTAGTAAATAATGGACCCATCCCGGACCACGGCAATCGACAGACTGGTCACCAGCCGCTTGTTTTGAAAATAAAAGGGTAAAAGGCAGCCGAGTTTGACAGAAACAGGGCCAGACTGTTGACCAGCAGGCCAATGAAAAAAACGAGCAGAAAACGGGTGGCGGTCGATTTATTCTCGATCCGCACCATCACGCCGATAATGGCCAGGGCCAGAATCATCAGCGGGATGCTAATGAAGGCATACGTGGTCAAAAAAATTTGGGTCGTGCCGAAACTCACCGTATCACCCTATTACAACTCAGCATAACTCCTCCGGTACTACTAGACTTGTTCCTGAATAAGCATGTCACGTCTGACCGAATTATAGGACACAGATCAACGCAGATACCTCAGATTTTTAATATTTTTATCCGCGTTCATCTGCGAAAATCTGCGTCCCATTGTTGATTGTGCTTATTGGGGAACAACTCTACTGTTGCTCATCGGCCAGCAGATTATGTTCGACGGCATACAGAGCCGCCTGGGTCCGGTTGGCCAGGTTCAATTTGCCGAGGAGGTTGCTGACGTGGGTGCGGACGGTGGTGGTGCCAATCGAGAGTTGAGCGGCGATTTCCTGGTTGGAGAGACCGCGAGCGATGCCCTTGAGAACATCCAACTCCCGCTCCGTGAGATCGTCGAGGGCCGAGCGGTCGAGGGAAGGCTGCATCAGTTTGAGGGCCAAATCCTGGGGCATCGACAGATTACCCAGATGGACACTGCGGATGGCGTGGTACAGCTCATCCGGGGTGGAGTCTTTGAGCAGATAGCCCAGCGCCCCGGCTTTCATAGCCGCCCCAATCTGGGCCGTCTCCCCAAAGCTGGTCAAAATCAAAATGCGGGCCTGGGGGTTGTCCGCTTTGATGGCCACCGTGGCCTCGGCTCCGTTGCGACCGGGCATCATCATATCCATCAAAATAACGTCCGGTTCCAACTCGCGGGCCAGGGCCACCGCCTCATTGCCGTCGCCCGCCTCCCCGACCACGGTCATCCCGTTGCGCGGTGTCAGCAGGGTCCGCAGCCCCCGCCGCACCACCAAATGGTCATCGACAATCAAAATCCGTATTAAGTCACTCATCAACTGCCCCTTCAGCCGCGAATTTCCACGTACTTCGTCGAAGCCAGACCCTAAAGGTTTCAAAATTTGACTTCTTGACCAGACTCAGCCTCAATCTGCTCAATTTCTCGTCTGAAATTGACGTCGGAAACCTTTAGGGTCTTGAACTGCGTAACTGATTCGACAATGTCACATTCTTATGTTGAGTCTTTCCCCCCCATGACCCGTCTTTCCCTACCCCCGCACGGCGATGAACCCTTCGACAAGCTCAGGACAGGCTCGCCGTGCTATCAAACAGCGCCCGATAAATCGGGCTAATCTAAAACCGGATTGATCCGGTGCAGTTTGATAGCCCGGATCATTTATGTCCGGGCGGGCGGATTGGGCTAGGTCAAGGTCGGATTGACAGAACATTTGTCTAATGTGACATCGTAGAGCTAATTACGGCTTGCATTGTACCCATTTTGGCAGGATTAACAACATTCGGGGCAATAGACAAAAAACTCGGCGGGGGTGGGCCGAGTTTGATGGGCCAAGCATCTCCTCCTACCCGGCCCCCTTCACCCAGGCTGGTCGGTGGCCGAGGATTTGGCGGCGAGTTTGGGGTGGGTTGTCAGGGGGACAAACAAAGCTCTTAGCCAGTCCGTGACTGGCGACGGCGACCATACGAAGTGCCGACCACGCCGCGGGCAACTTCAGGACCATTTTATACGAGGCGAAAGATGACCGAACGACAAGAACGGCTACACAGTAAACAACGTCGCCATAGAAATCTTGGTCTCTAACTGCTCAACGATGCGGGTCCACTCTACATTAGCATCGGCCCGTAAGCCCAAAAATGTGGCGACGCCAGCCGTATCGGTACTCAAACGAACGTCGAGATTAAGCCGAAACCCACCATTCTCGGCCTCATCCAGACGATAGGCATGCAAGTGCATAGGATCACCCTGAATGGGGATTTTTCATAACCCGCTACCGCCACACCCGCCGCACCGCCACCGTCTCCAAATCGGTGACCACAAAGCCATCGTCCCCGAGATCGAACCGGACCTGCTCGGCCTGCCAGACATCCCC
>CAZWZZ010000042.1:0-7286 GCA_964638395.1 uncultured Caldilineaceae bacterium | reverse complement strand
AGACCAGGTGTTTGTTGATATTCTCAAAGGTTTGAATTTTGTGGTGCAACTGCACCAGAATGGTTTTGGCCGACATTTTCCAATTCATGCCGAACGATTTGGTTGAGGTGACATCGGCCATTTCGACATCAAGCCCTTGCTCGTGCAAAAAACGCTGGCGTTCCGGCCAAACCGTGCCGGTCGTGTCCAGCGTCTGTAGCTCGATACCGACAAAATCTCTGATTCGGTTATCCCGAACTGAGACCAGAAAATAATCAACGCTGCCGCCGGGAATCGTAATCTCGGAGACGACGTGAAGTTCATTGCCCGGTTCGTGCAGCGACAGTAGATGCAGACAATCGGTAAAAATCTGGCGTCGTTCCAGTAAACGGTGAGGACAGATAATGAGGGATTAGCTCTGGCGACCATAACGTACTGCACAGGTTCCAATGGCCACATCAGGCGCGCTCTTTCGCACTTTGAGACAGGTCCGGTTCAGGTAGGGGCAAAATTGTTGAGTCACGATCTGTTGCCAATCGACCGGAGTCTCCTCCGCCTGTGTCTGGGTGGTCAGGCCAAAGAGTTCAAGGACTTTGCTCATATCAGAAACCGACACCGCTCCTCGGCCAAACGGAGATATTTTTCTGAAATATCAATGCCCACCGATTTCCGCTCCAACTTTCGGGCCACCAGCAACGTTGTACCGGTTCCGCAAAATGGGTCCAAGACGACCCCATCCGGCGGGCAAGTGGCCAAAATGGGGATTTTGCACAAATCTTCGGGGTAGGGTGCAAAATGATATTGCCGTTTCTGCGTATCTTCCGGCAAAATATCCCACACATCACTTGGTTTGCTGCCTTTGGGGTGGTATTTGAGAAAATAGAAGCCTTTTTCTTGCAGCTCCCGTGCCCGGCCAGAGACGCGGGTTGAGTTAGAGTGGGTCGTCCGCTGCTGGCCTCGAATAATCATCCGAAAATCAGAAATTTCCGCTCGCTCCAGGCGGCCCAACATCTCATCAAGCGCCTGATAAGCAGCCGCCTTTTCCGCCTCCGTCAACTCAGTCGATAGCTCAATTTGACGTTTGTACCGCACCCCGCGAACGCCGGTCGCCGAGACCACCGCCCCATTGACAATTTTTGTTTTCTTGGGGTTGGCCCGAATCGCATCGACATCATAATAATACCCCTTGGCAATCCTAACGAAGTGAAAAATCTGCTCGTGAACGGTACGCAGCCTATCTTTTGTGTTATCAGGTCCGCCCTTGATTTTGTGCCACACCACTTCATTTCGCAGAATCCATCCCTGCCGGTCGGTCAGGGTCAAGGCGACGCGCCACGGTAGCCCCAACAACTGCTTATCCAGATAGCTATCGCCGATATTCAACCAAAGTGAGCCATTTGGTTTCAAAACGCGCTTAATTTGAGCGCAAATCGCCGTTAACTTATCAATATAATCCTGGTAGTTTTCTTCTAGCCCCAAGCCTCCGTTGTGGTACCGTCGTTTGCCCCAATAGGGGGGACTGGTCATACAGCAGTCGATAGAGCTGTCGGGTAACGCTTGCAGGCGTGACAAAGCATCGCCAGACAGCAGCAGCGGCGAGAGATCAGGGGCGGCCAGGTAGGTTGTAAAATGGTTGCAGATTTCACTCGTGATGATAGACATGGGTGAGGGGACAATGGTATAACTAAAAAATTGGTTCGGATTGATCGAAAAACTTCAACCTATTATACTTAAGCCCACGCTTAAGCCAAATAACAAGGAAAACAAGAAAACACCGGGTGCGCCCAAAATTTGGGACACACCCGAAAATACCCGCTGTTGGCACACAGACCAAAAACGAAATTTGAAAATTGACAAATTCGACAAATTGATGGCTTTTTTCGACAGGTCAGAGCAGGCCAAAATCAACGATCCGCTGGTGGCCCGGTATCGAAATACTACATCACCCGCTACCGCCACACCCGCCGCACCGCCACCGTCTCCGAATCGGTGACCACAAAGCCGTCGTCGCCCAAATCAAAAACGACCTGCTCGGCCTGCCAGACATCCCCCTCCTGCAAATCCTCGCCCAGATAGGTCTGGTCGGTGCAGCCATAGGCCCCGATGATCTCTTCATTGCCGGGGCGAGTCCCTTGCAGCAGGCCGCAGACCGTGCCGTCGGCTAACTCAATCAGCCAGGGTTGGGCCACGCCTGACGTGCCCAGGTCCGGCTCCGGCAGCGGCTCGGTTAGCTCCAGGACGAAGCCGGTTTCGCCGGTCGTCGGGTCGGCCCCGCAGACGACCGGCGGCTCCTCATTATCATCATCATCAACGACGAAGCAGGGGTCGTAGATGTTGTTCTCGACCATACAGCGGTAGGCATCTTCCCGGCCCAGGCCCAGGGCGCTGGTGAAACAGGAACCGGCCTGGCTGTCGGTGGGAATCTCCTCCGGGAGGAAGGTGATGACTTCGGTCTCGGTCACACCAGCCCCGTCGTCTCCATTGGACTCTGCGGCTGAGGCTGCCGTCCCGTCGATTTCCACCAAAACCGTCTCCAAGCGATAGCGTCGGGTTTGGGCCGCATCCTCGCCCGCCTCGGTAAAGAGGACGACGATTTCGCCATCCGCAATATCCAACGATTGCAGCGCAATCTCCTCGCCCAGCGACGTAGTGGCGATGGTAGTCGGCCTGCCATTCCGCTCGGCGACCACGGTCAACTCGTAAACGTCGTCGCTGATGAGAACCGTCACCGCTTCGTCGCTGCCGTCACCGAGCAGGTCGCCGAAAACCGTCTGCTCGCTGAGAGCCGCCTCCGGGCCGGCCAGACTTTGCACATCGGCGGCGGTGACGCCCTCCGGCGGGGTGAGCGGCCAGGCGGTGGACAGCGCCTCATCGATCAACTGCTGCCGAATCTCGGCCATCGCCGCCTGCAACGCTTGAGGCACAGCGTCCTCGAAGCTATGAAAAGGAGCCAGATCGACCCCGCCGTTGGTCAGGGTGCCGATGTAGTTGCTGCGGACGTTGTCCAGGCCGAAGAAACCCCCCTCGTGAATCTGGCGGACGGCCTCGAAAACGGCCACATCGACCCGCTTGAGGACGCTGGTCAGATAAACGTCGGCCAAATCCGGCTCGGTGCGGGTCTGGTCGGCATCGACGCCGATGACGGTCAGGCCCCGTTCCTGGGCCACCTCCGCCGCCGGAATACCGGCCCCACCGGCCACCGGGAAGATGATGTCACAGCCCTGGTCGAACAGTTCCTCGGCGGCGCGGCGCCCGGCCTCCTGGTCGCTAAAGCTGCCTACAAAGAGACCCGTGCCGCCCACCTCGTTGCTGACATCGGTTTCCCAGCCGAGCAACTCGACAGCCGCCTCGTTTTGCCGGTTGTAGTAATCAATCCCGGCCTCGAAACCGACCATAAAAATCAGCACCGGCGGAATCTGTCGCCCGCCGTAGGTGCAGACCGTGCCGCTGTCGCTCATCCCGGCGGCCAGATAGCCGGCCATAAAAGCCGGTTCATCCGTCGAAAAGAGCAGGCCCAGGTCGGACGTCGTTTGCGAGGGAATATCGACGCTGATGAAGGGCACATCGGGGTTGGCCTCGGATGCCTGGCGGGTGGCCTCGGTCAACGCCTGGCCGACGGTGACGATGCCATCGGCCCCCGCGTCGAGCAGTTGGCTGATGTTGGCCACGTAATCATCCCCCTGGTGGGTTTCGACGTGCCGCACCTCGACGCCCAACTCATCGGCGGCCCGCTGTAGCCCCTCCCAGGCCAACTGGTTGAAGCCGCCATCCTCGATATCCCCGGCCACCAGGCCGTACAGTTGCTCCTCGGCCTCTTGCAGGGCCGCCTCGCTGACGGTCGCCGCCTCCGGCACGAGGGCCGCTTCGACCTCCTCATCGGACGGTTGGTCGTCGCCGCTCTGAGTCGCCCCGGCCGGGGCCGCGCCCTCGGCGGGAGCCGCTTCTTCAACATCCGCTTCAGCTTCGGTTTCAACCGCCGCCCCGGACTCCTCGGCAGCCTCTTCAACTTCTTCAACGGCTTCGACGGCCTCGGCGGGAGCGGCTTCGGCGGCCTCGTCCGCTTCTGGCGTAGCTCCGGCGGCGCAGGCGCTCAAGGCTAACAGCAGGAGCGATACGGTTATCAGCCAAAATGATCGTTTCATAGGGTCTCTTCCTTCATTCCTTCATTAACATCCATAATGTTTATCAGATTAGGACTTACGACACCTGATCTTTGTAGCACAAATTGCTAATTTGTGCCTGATCTTGTCGCGTAAATTGCTCATTCGCGCCGCCTTCTAACTCCAAACCGGAACAATTTAGCAAATTGTTCTACGAACTGCGAATGTCCCGTTTACTAATTCCCCACTATCCCTTTCAAGTTAGGGGCCCGGAGTCGGTGACACCAGCGGGTCAAGGGTGGCCGTTGGTGTCAGCGTGGGTGTCTCCACACTCGGAGTGGCGGTCGGCGGTTCGGGCGTCGGCGTGGGCGGTTCGGGTGTCGGAGTCGGTGGTTCGGGCGTCGGGGTTGGTGGTTCGGGCGTCGGGGTTGGTGGTTCGGGCGTCGGCGTGGGTTGAGCGGGGACGGGCGTATCCGTAGGTTGGGCGGGTGCGGGTGTCGGCGTCGGTTGGGCGGGTACAGGCGTGGCCGTTGGCGCGACCGGCGTGGCGACGATGTCAATGGGCAGGGTCGTTTGAGCCGTCTGGCCATTCTGGTCGGTCACGGTCAGCGTGATTTGATACGTGCCCGGCGCATTGTAAACATAGGTCGTGCCCATGCCGTTGCCGCTGCCGCCATCGCCGAAGTTCCAGGCGAAATCGACCAGCGGCGCAGTTCCGGTGGAGAAGCCGGCATCAAAGCTGACGCTCTCGCCCACCTGAGCCTGGGGCGTGGGATTGAACTCGAACACGGCCTGGGGCGGTTGGGCCGCCGGAGGCGGCGTCGCGGTCGGTACATCCGGCGTGGGCGTGGGCGGTTCGGGCGTCGGCGTCGGCTGGTTCGGTTGGGGCGTGGCCGTCGGCGGGGCCAGCGTTGGCGTCGGGGTGGGTTGTTGGCCGGGCGGCTGCGTGGGCACGGCGGTCGGGGCCGGGCCGGTTGAGGCGGCAGTAATATTAATAGGGAAGGGGTTCGATTTGCCGCTCAAGCCCTGGTCGTCCGTCACCGTCAGGAAGACGGAATAGGTTCCGGGAGCGGTGTAAGTGTGGTCGATGCCCATCCCGCTGCCGGTCGCCCCGTCGCCAAACTCCCAGGCCCAATCAACAATCGGATTATCGCCGTAGGAGAAGCCGCCGTCAAAGTTGACCACATCCCCCACCTCAGCCTGCTGCGGGCCGTTGAAAACGGCCACCGGCGGATTGCCGGTCGTCGGCGGCGGGGTGGCGGTCGGCTGTGGCGCGGCGGTGATGTCAATCGGCTTGGTATCGCTGGCGGTGCGGCCATCCTGGTCGGTCAGGGTCAGGGTCACTTGATAGGTTCCGGCGCTGTTGTAAACGTGGTCCGCCGTCACCCCGGCACCGGTCGCCCCGTCGCCAAAGTCCCAGGCGATGGTAGTCACCGGGCTGGAACCCTGAGCCGAGTTGCTGGCGTCGAAGGTCACGGTTTGGCCGGTCTGGGCCGAGGCCGGGCCGCTGATGACGGCCACCGGCGGCGCGGTCGGGTCGGTCGGCCGGGCCGTGATCTGTATCTGGGCCGTGGCCTGGCTGGATTGGCCGTTCTGGTCGGTCAAAGTCAGGCTGACGGTGTAATCCCCGGCGGCGGTGTAGGTGTGGTTGACCGGCGTGCCCTGCCCGGTCGTGCCGTCGCCGAAGTCCCAGTTGATACTGACCACCGGCGTCGAATTTTGGGCGGTGTTGATGGCCTCGAACTGGACGCTGCTGCCCACCTGCCCCTGCGTCGGCCCGCTGATGGCCGCTACCGGGGGCCGGGGTGGTTCGGTGATTTGGATGGTGTGGCTGGCCTGGCTCTGCTGCCCGCCTTGCGTGACGGTCAGGTTGACGGTGTAGGCTCCCGCCTGGGCGTAGGTGTGGTTGACCGTCGGGCCGCTGGCCGTGGTGCCGTCGCCCAAATCCCAACTGTAGCTATCGGCCCCGGCCGGGCTGGCGCTGAAATCAACCGCCTGGCCCGCCTCGGCTGAGGGCGGGGCGCTGATGCCGGCCACCACCTGCTGGCTGACGGTAATCTGTTTGTTGGCGCTGTTGCTCAAGCCTTTCTCGTCGATGATGGTCAGTTTGACGCTGTAGGTTCCGGGGGCGTTGTAAACGTGGGTCGTCCGCAGGCCGCTGGCGTTGGTGCCGTCGCCGAAGCTCCAGTCGATGCTGGTCACTTTGTTGAACACCTTCGAGTCGGAGGCGTCGAAGGTGACCTGTTGGCCGGTCTGGACGCTGTCCGGCGCTTTGATGACGGCAATCGGCGGGCGATCCGGCTGCACGTTGCTGTCGATGCGGATGGACAGGTTACTGCTGCCCCGTAAACCGTTGTCGGTGACCAGGGTCAGGTTGACGTTGTAGACTCCGGCCTTGGCGTAGGTGTGCGTGACCGCCCGCCCCTCGGCCGTGGCCCCATCGCCAAAGCTCCATTCGTAGCGGGCCACCGGGTTGACCGATTGGGAGCGACCGGCGTCGAAGCCGACCGCCTGACCCACCTCGGCGGCGCTGGGGGCGTCAATGACGGCGATGGGCGGTGTATTTTCTTCCAACTGATCCTTGATGTCGATAGAGACCCGCGAGCGGTCCCGCAGACCCCGGCTATCGGTCACGGTCAGCGAGACGCGGTAGGTTCCGGGCCGGTTGTAGGTGTGGCTGACCCGCTCGCCACGAGCGCGAGTACCGTCGCCAAAGTCCCACTCGTAACGGACGATGCGATGGTCGCCCCGTTGGGAGCGGTCGCCATCAAAGGTGAGCGGTTGGTTAGTCTCCCCCTCGCCCGGAGCGGTGATGATGGCCGTCGGCGGCTCATCCCGGTCGTCGGTGCGTCGCCAGGAGAGGCCGACGAAGGCATCGCCCCCCCGCTCGTAATATTCGACCCGGATTTGACGCCGTCCGCCCCGAATATCCCGCTCCACCTCCAACGGGCCGCTGTCCCCATCCCGCCACTCGTCGATGATGAGGTCATTATCGACCCAGACCCGGATACCGTCATCGGCCCTGACCCGGAACTCGTAGCGGCTGTCGTCGAAATCGACGGTGCGGGTCCAGCGCACGGAGAAGTTGTCGTTTCCGACCCCGGCGATGGGCGAACCGGCCCCCCAGTTGTAGTAGATGCTGGCTTCGTTGCGGACGACGACCGGCGCGCCCCGCAGGTCAGGGTTATTGAAATATTCGGCCTGCCA
>CAZWZZ010000041.1:0-17300 GCA_964638395.1 uncultured Caldilineaceae bacterium | reverse complement strand
ATCCCCAAATCCCCGCGAAAAGTGATCGTTTGGGGAGGCTGCTGAATAGTTACGAAAAAAATTCAAAAATTTACTGTCTCTTCGTGTTTCTTCGTGGATAATCTAACCTTGTTTGGCTCTGGCTTGTCCAGGTTAGGATTTAACATCAATTGAAAGACTATCTCGGATTTATCGTTGTTGCTCTCATCGCCTTTCTGGCCATCGCCCTCATCTCCCGGCATATCTACGACTACCTGCCCAAATCGGAAGATGAAGCGGCCTACCTGTTCCAGGCCCAGGTCTTCGCCCAGAACCGGGTCACGGTACCGACGCCACCCCTGGCCGATGCCTTCTGGTCTCCGTTTGTCATCGACCATGAAGGGCGGCGCTTCGGTAAATACCCGCCCGGCTGGCCGCTGCTGCTCAGTGGCGGGGTGCGGCTGGGGCTGCCCTGGCTGGTCAACGGTGGGCTGGCTCTGCTGACTCTGGCCCTCCTCTACCGGCTGGGGGACGATCTCTACCGGCCTCCCACCCCCTCCTCAATCCCCCCCGGTGGGGGGGAAGTGTCCGCTCCTCCCCCTAGCAGGGGGAGGTTGGGAGGGGGTGGAGGCACAGTTCACTCCGAAAAAACGGTTACCTACCTACCCTCAAACCTAATCGGTCTGGGGGCTATGACCCTGGCCGTCATCACCCCCGGCTTTCTCTTCCTCTCCAGCTCCCTCCTCTCCCACGCCGCCGCCCTTTTCTGGGTGACGCTGGCGCTGCTGGCCCTCCATCGCAGCACCACCGCGGCCCGGCCTGTCCCTTACGCCCTGCTGACCGGCGTCGCTCTGGGCGCGGCCTTTCTGACCCGGCCCTTTGCTACGCTGGGTATTGGTTTAGTCATCGGCCTCTTTTTAATCATCCTCATCGGGCGACGGGAGCTACCCTGGTCGCTGCTCGTCTGGCTGATCCTGGGCGGGCTGCCCCTGGCCGCGCTCCTACCCCTTTTTTGGTGGCTGACCACCGGCGATCCGCTGCTGAATCCCTACCGCTTCGTCTGGCCCTACGACCGCCTCGGCTTTGGCCCAGACATTGGACCGCTTGGCTACACGATACAGGATGCCCTCTGGATCAACACCCGCCTCAAGCTGCAAGCCCTGGCGACCGGTCTGTTCGGCTGGCCCGGCTGGAGCAGCCTCCTTTTTCTGCCGCTCCCCTTTGTCACCCGCCGGGCCACCCGCTGGGATTGGCTGCTGCTGGGCACGCTCCTCAGCCAAATCATCCTCCACAATTTCTATTGGGCCTTCGGGGGCGTCGATGGTGGCTTCCCCCGTTACTACTACGAAACGCTGCCGGCGCTGCTGCTGCTGACGGCGCGGGGCATCGCCATCAGCAGCTCCCTGCTCCGACGGCTGCCCTTTGGGGAGGCAGCATCTCCCCGGCGCCGGCGGCTGGCCTATCTGCCCCTGCTCCTTGTTCTCGGCTTCACTATGTACAGCTTTATCTGGCGCGTGCCGCCGCTCCTGCTGGCCCGACAGGAGCAGTACGGCATCACCGCCCAACCGCTGCGGACCGTGGCCGAGGCGGAGATTACCCCCCCGGCCCTGATTTTGGTGGGGGGGGTTGATAGCTGGAGTGACTTCGTCGCGCCTTTCGCCGCCAACCAACCGCTGCTGGATGGCCCGCTGGTGTATGCCATCGACTGGGGGCCAAGCTGGCGGAAACATCTCCGGGCGCTGTTCAAGGAGCGTGCCTGTTGGCGGCTTGAGGGGGACAGGCTGCGGCCTTGCTTTCTTAGAGCCAGACCCTAAAGGTTTTGTCCATAAAGGTTGTTTGAAAGCAGCTTCGTCACCGTAAATAGATCATTTTGTGCCTGATCTATGGAAACCTTTAGGCTCTTGTGCCCCATATTGGCCCCCAATGACAAATGTCACTATTTTCTTATGAAACCTGTCACAAATTTAAGTGACATTTGTCATCCCCCCTATCCCCCCCGTAGGGGATGACGGTATCCGGTAACTCTGTTAGAATGAAGATACGTTGTGAAAATTTTCCCTAAAATCCATTTTGTCTCAGAGTCAACGCCGACCTTGTTTATCACCACACTCTCCCTCACCCCCCAAGAGTCCACCCTATTGATTTCCAGCTCCTGGCCCTTCATCTATATTTTTACACCGAAACTTAACCACGGTTAAGTTATAAACTCAAACAGGTTAATATTGGAAGTATTCAAAGGAGATATCTATGAGCAACGACGCTATTCCCCTGACGCGAGGACCGACATTTCTCCAAGAGGTCGTCGCGGCCACGCCGGGTGATCCGCACTTGGTGCGTTGTATCCAATGTGGCACCTGTGGCGGCTCCTGTCCCTCCGGGCCGGATATGGATCATACCCCCCGTATGATTTTTGCCCTAATCGAAGCCGGTATGAAAGATACGGTTCTGCGGAGCAATACCCCCTGGTATTGCGTCTCCTGCTATTACTGCATGGTCCGCTGTCCCCAAGAAATCCATATCACCGACGTGATGTACACCCTCAAGCGGATGGCTATTCAGGAGGGTTTGTACCAGGAGTCGAACGCTGCCAATGCGCCCGAATTTTCCGAAACGTTTATCGACTATGTGGAAAATTATGGGCGCAGTTTTGAATTTGGCCTGGCCACCCGCCACCATCTACGCCATCGTCCTTTGGATGCCATCAAAATGGCCCCGCTGGGCTGGGGCATGTGGAAACGGGGGCGAATGGATTTGACCCCGAACCGCATCAAAGGCATTGACCAACTGAAGGCTATTCTGGACAAAGCCAAATCATTAGGAGGTCCGGTATGAAGTACAACTACTATCCTGGCTGCTCGCTGGAGCGGAACGCCATCGCCTATCACGAATCGACGATGGCCGTGGCCGGTCAGTTGGGCGTCCAGTTTGACGAATTAGACGATTGGAACTGTTGTGGGGCGACAGAGTATATCGCTATCAACCGCCCGGCAGCCTATGCCCTGGTCGGGCGCAACCTGGCCCTGGCCGGCCAGAAACCGACCAACGGTCACAGCCAACTGATCGCCCCCTGTAGCGCCTGTTACCTCAACCTGAGCAAAGTGGTCAATTATCTGGATGAGGACACCGACCTGGCCAAGACTACGAACACTGCCTTGGCCGCCGGTGGGCTGCATTACGAACCGGGAACGGTCGAGGTGCGTCACCTGTTAGACATTATCATCAATGACGTGGGCTATGAAGCCGTAGCCGAAAAAGTGACCAAGCCGCTCTACAATATGCGGATCGCCCCCTACTACGGCTGTCTAATTGTGCGCCCCGGTTTCGGCAAGATGCTCGATGATTACGAATATCCGACATCGCTGGATAAATTGATGCGTACTCTGGGAGCGCAGGTGGTCGATTTCCCGCTCAAAACCCATTGCTGCGGCGGCCATATGACCCAGATTAGCCAGAACACCGCCCTCGATTTGATCCACCGCCTGCTGAAAAATGCGGCCGAGTACGAGGCGGATGCCATCGTCACTCTCTGCCCGATGTGCCAGCTCAACCTGGATGCCTATCAGGAGGCGGTCAATAAGCATTACAAAACCAACTACAAAATCCCTATTTTGTACTTTACCCAGATGATGGGGATGGCCTTTGGACTGGGGGCGGATGCCCTCGGCTTTGGCAAAGAGTTCGTGGACCCCGGTCCGGCCCTGGCCAAGGTCAGCGCCGAGGCCCCCAAAGCGGCCAAGAAGGCCAAGCGTCCGCCCAAGGGCTCGCTGCCGATGCCCCGTATGGAGGAGGAATAGAGCATGAGTGAAGAACGTATTGGCGTATATGTCTGTCACTGTGGATCGAATATTTCCCAGACCGTTGATGTCGAACAGGTCTCGATGTGGGCCGGCGAGGAGCTGGAGGAGCGGGGCGTGGTTGTTTCCCGCGATTATAAATTTATGTGTTCCAACCTGGGCCAGGAACTGATCGAAGATGACATCAAAGAGAAGGGCTTGACCCGCGTGGTGGTGGCCGCCTGTTCGCCCCACCTGCACGAGGAGACCTTTCGGACGGCCTGTGGTCGGGCCGGGTTGAACCGCTACTTGTGTGAGCTGGTCTCGATTCGGGAGCAGGTCTCCTGGGTGCATACCGATAAAGCCGTGGCCACCGAGAAGGCCATGTCGGTCGTCTCCGGCGGCGTGGAGCGGGTGGCCCATCACGAGCCGTTAGAACCACTGCACGTGCCGATCCATCCGGCCACGCTAATTGTCGGGGCCGGCATCGCCGGGATTCAGGCTGCGCTAGAAATCGCCGACAGCGGCTTCCCGGTCTACCTGGTGGAGCGGGAACCCTCCATCGGCGGCCATATGGCCCAATTCGACAAAACCTTCCCCACCCTCGACTGCTCGGCCTGTATCTTGACGCCGAAGATGGTCTCGGTCAACACCCATCCCAACATCACCCTGCTCAGTTGGAGCGAGGTGGAGCGGGTCGATGGCTACGTCGGCAACTTTACGGCCACCATCCGCAAAAAAGCGCGGTACATCGTCGAGGATGTCTGCACCGGCTGCGGCATCTGTATCGAAAAATGTCCCAAAAGCGTCATCGATGAAACCTACGAAGTGGGCCTCGGCTATCGGAAGGCGGTCTATCGCCCCTTCCCGCAGGCCGTGCCCAAATATCCGGTCATCGACACCGAAAGCTGTATCTATTTCGAGCGGGGCAAATGTAAAGCCTGCCAGATCTTCTGCCCGACCACGCCCAAGGCGATTGATTTTGAGCAGGAGGATGAAATTATGCAGGTCGAGGTGGGCAACATCATCCTGTCCACCGGCTATCAGTTGTTCGATGCCCGCCGTATCCCGGAGTATGGCTATGGCCGGCTGGCGAATGTTTTCACCAGCCTGGAATTTGAGCGGATGTGTAACGCTTCCGGGCCGACCAACGGTCAGGTCCTCCTGCGAGACGGCGTGACTGAGCCGAAATCGGTAGCCATCATCCATTGTGTCGGCAGCCGCAACCGGAACTACAATAAGCACTGCTCGGTCATCTGCTGTATGTCCAGCCTGAAATTTGCTCATCTGGTCAAGGAGCGCACCGGAGCCGAGGTCCACAACTTCTACATTGATATGCGGACGGCCTTCAAAGATTATGATGAATTTTACCTGAAGGTGTTAGAAGAGGGGGTTCACTTTGTCCGGGGGCGGGTGGCTGAAGTCACTGATGCCGCCCGCCTGCCCGGCGAGGAGAATAAACTCATCGTCCAGGCGGAAGATACCTTCATCGGCAAACAGCGGCGCGTGCCGGTCGATATGGTCATTCTGGCCGCCGCTCTGGAACCGCAAGCCGACTCGAAGGGGGTGGCCCACAAGTTTGGCATCTCCTGTAGCGCCGACGGCTGGTTCACTGAGAAGCACCCCAAACTGGACCCGGTGGCCACCATGACGGAAGGCGTCTTTGTGGCCGGCTGCGCCCAGGGGCCGAAGGATATTCCGGCTTCCGTCTCGCAAGGGGCGGCGGCGGCGGCGCGGGTGTTGGGGCGCATCCAGCAGGGCGAGTTGGCCCTGGAGCCGGTGCGGGCCAGCGTCATCGCCGAGAAATGCTCCGGCTGTCGCATCTGCAACAATCTGTGCCCCTTCTACGCCATCACCTTTGATGAGGCCCGGGGCGTGACCGAAATCAATGCGGCCCTGTGCCAGGGCTGTGGAACCTGCGTCTCCGCTTGCCCGTCCGGGGCCATCACCGGAACGCAATTTAGCAACGAACAAGTGCTGGCTCAACTGGATGGGTTGTTGATGCTCAACTTAGATGATGAGAGCAAGGCCTCAACGTTCATTCCCGTGGCTGAACTAGCTTAAGGCGTTGCCCATTGGGAGATGGGGAGGTTGTAGGACAAACTTAAGTTTGTCCTACGAAGCCTGCCCACAACGGCCTGAGGATGCCGCTGGTACCTAAATTGGATCCACTGATATTAGGAGATGATCTCCAATTTTCTCGAACAGTCACTTTGGACAATCCTATTAAGGAGCGTAATTATGACCAAACAATTTGAACCTGTCATAATCGGCTTCACCTGTAACTGGTGTAGTTACCGGGCCGCCGACCTGGCCGGGATGTCCCGGCTGAAATATCCGCCCAACGTCCGCCTCATCCGGCTGATGTGTTCGGGGCGGCTGGAACCGATGTTTGTCTTGAAAGCGTTGAAAGGGGGGGCCGACGGCATCTTGATTACCGGCTGTCACCCTGGCGAGTGTCACTATTTGGAGCAAAATTTCAAAGCCCTGCGTCGCTATAAGCTGCTGAAACACACCCTGCGCCAATTCGGCGTCGAGCCGGAGCGGATTAAGCTGGTCTGGGCCAGCGCCGCCGAGGGGGTCCGTTTCGCCGAAGAAGTAACCACGCTGGTCGAAGAGATTCGGGCGCTGGGGCCGCTGAACTGGTCGGGCAGCATCGACGCGAATGGGGCCGAGTTTGCGGCGGCCCACAACGGCGAAGCGCAAGCTACGGAGGTGACAGCATGAGTGAGAATGGCAAACCGAAACTGGCGATGTATTGGGCCTCCTCCTGTGGGGGCTGTGAAATATCGGTCTTGAATATCGGGGAGAAGATTTTGGATGTGGACGCGGTCTTCGATCTGGCCTTCTTCCCCTGTATCGCCGATTTCAAATATGATGATGTGCGGAACTATCCCGACGATTACATCGACGTCTGCCTCTTCAACGGGGCCATCCGTAGCACGGAAAATGAGGAGATGGCCCGCCTGCTGCGGCAGAAGTCGAAGGTGTTGGTTGCCTTTGGCTCCTGCGCCTACGAGGGCTGTATCCCGGCCCTGTCCAACCTGACCACCAAAGAGGCCACCCTGAACGCCGTTTACTTCGACAACCCTTCCATCGACAACCCGGACAAGACCCTCCCCCAACCGACGACGCAAATGCCGGAGGGGGAACTCAACATCCCCGTTTTCTACAACACGGTCAAGGCTCTGGATCAGGCGGTGAAGGTCGATTATTATCTGCCCGGCTGCCCCCCGGAACCGCACCAAATCTGGGCGGTGTTGGAAGCGGTGGTGGCTGCCCTGACCAAAGGGGCCGCCCTGCCCCCGCCGGGAACGGTGCTGGGCGTCGGCCAGGTGGCTGTCTGTGAGGAGTGTCCGCTGGAGAAGCACGAAAAAACCATCGACCGTTTCTACCGGCCCTACGAGAAAGTGCCGGAGCCGGGGCTGTGCCTCCTGGAGCAAGGGCTGATGTGTGTCGGGCCGGCTACGGTGAGCGGCTGTGGGGCGCTCTGCCCGCAAGTGGGTATGGGCTGTCGGGGCTGTTACGGGCCGCTGCCCGGTGTCGAGGATCAGGGGGCCAAGATGTTGACAGCCGTCGCCTCGGTGCTGGATGTCGGCAAGACCGGCGACAGCGACGAAGCCCTGGATAAGGCGCTGGACGAGGTGATGGAGACCCTGGTCGATCCGGCCGGAACGTTCTATCGCTTTAGTATGTCCCACTCGATTTTGCATCGGGCGCGGCTGAAAGAAAATGGACAGAAAGGAGTCACCCCATGAAACGTGTCACCATTGATCCCATCACCCGTTTAGAGGGGCACGGTAAAATAGAAATCTTCCTGAATGACGAAGGGGATGTGGCCAACGCCTACTTCATCATCCCGGAGTTACGCGGCTTTGAGCAGTTCTGCGTGGGCCGCCCGGCGGAGGAGATGCCCCGCATCACCAACCGCATCTGCGGTGTCTGCCCGGAGGCCCACCATATGGCTGCTACCAAGGCGATGGATGGTCTGTTCGGCGTCGAGCCCTCTTCGGCGGTCAAAAAGGTGCGGGAAATGTTCTACTCCGCCTTTTATGTAACCGACCACACCACCCACTTCTACGCCCTGGGCGGCCCCGACTTCATCCTCGGCCCGGATGCGCCCGCCGCCGAGCGGAATATCCTGGGCGTGGTCCACAAAGTCGGCCTGGAGATTGGCCGGGAAGTCATCAACTGCCGGATGCGGAACCACGAGGTTATCAAAATGTTGGGCGGGCGGGGCGTCCATCCGGTGGCCGGGTTACCCGGCGGTTGGAGCCAATCGGTGACCTCGGATATGCAGAAAGAGATCAAAGCGATTGCCGATAAAAACGTCGAATTCGCCCTCTTTAGCCTGCAAGTCTTCGAGGACATCGTTTTGGCCAACGAAGATTACGTCGAGATGATCCTCTCGGAAGCCTACACCGACCGGACCTATTATATGGGCATGGTCGATGGCAACAACCAGGTCAACTTTTATGACGGGCTGATCCGAGTCGTCGATCCCGACGGGCAGGAGTTGGTCAAATATGACGCCAGCACCTACGCCGACCACATCGCCGAGCGGGTCGAGCCGTGGAGCTATCTCAAGTTCCCCTATCTGAAAGCGGTCGGCTGGAACGGCTTTACCGACGGCAAAGATAGCGGCGTCTACTGCGCCACCCCGCTCTCCCGACTGAATGTTTCCGACGGGATGGCCACGCCCAAAGCTCAGGAAGCCTACGAGAAGATGTACGAGACGTTGGGCAGCCAGAAAGTCAACGGTCGCTACCAACCGGTGCATCAACGGTTGGCCACCCACTGGGCGCGGCTGGTCGAGCTGCTCTATGCCGCCGAGCGGATGCAGGAACTGATCAACGACCCGGACATTCTCGATCCCAACGTGCGGCCCGTCGTGACCGGCACGCCGACCGAAGGGATAGGGTGTGTGGAGGCTCCTCGCGGAACCCTGACCCACCATTACCAGACGGACGAGAACGGCATCCTGACGAAGGTCAACCTGATCGTCGGCACGACCAATAACAACGCGGCCATGGCCATGTCGGTCAAGAAGGCCGCCCAGAGCCTCATCCAGAAAGGGACGGTCATCACCGAAGGCTTGCTCAACCGCATCGAGATGGCTTTCCGGCCTTACGATCCCTGCATGTCCTGCGCTACCCACTCCCTGCCGGGGCAGATGCCCCTGGAAGCAACCATCCGGGATGCGTCGGGCGAGGTGATCGAACAGTTGAGCCAATATACGTAGACTCGTAAAAGAAAGTCCACAGATCGACATAGATGGACTCAGATAGAAAAGAAAACAGACAAATTATCTGTGAAAATCCTGTGTTCATCTGTGGACTGAAATTGTTATGGAGGGAAAGTAGCGATGCACGAAACATTGATTCTGGGCCTGGGTAATCCCATCCTAACTGATGACGGGGTGGGGGTGAAGGTGGCCGAGGCGGTGGGGACGCAGTTGCCGCCGGAGGCCTCGATTGAAATCAGCGAGGCCAGCGTGGGCGGTTTGGAGTTGATGGAGCGGCTGTTAGGCTACGAGCGGGTCATCCTGATCGACGCCATGCACAACGGCCACAACACACCGGGCCGCATCCACCGCATGAGCCTGGCCGATCTGCGGGCCATCAGCCCGACGCAGCACAGCGCCTCGGCCCACGACACCAGCCTGGTCACTGCCTGGGAGATGGGCCAGCGTATGGGGCTACCCCTGCCCCAGGAGATCATTATCTATGCCATCGAGGTCGAAAACATCATCGACTTCGGCGAGACGCCAACGCCCGCAGTCGCCGCGGCCATTCCGACGGTCACGGCGGCGGTGTTGGAGGAGTTGAATTAGGAGATTAAGAGATTGGAGATTTGGAGCGTAGGGGTCAGCCAAGACAATCTCTAATCTCCCTATCTCCAATCTCCTTTATAGAGGAGAATATTATGATTTCACCCGAATTACTTCGTCGCTATCCCTTCTTTGCCGGGTTGAGCCACGAGCAGATTGTGGCCCTGGCCAAGGTGGCCGAGGAAGTGGATATCGAGCCTGGTTACTACTTTTTCCACGAAGGAGACGAGGTCGAAAATTTTTATCTGGTCGTTGAAGGGGAGGTGGCCATTGTCATCGAGATCCCGGCGCACGGGGCCAAGCAGACGGTGGCCGAGCAGTATGCCCGTGATTTGAAGACGAACGATGTGGTCACCAGCGCCGTTGGGCCGGGAGATGTGTTTGGCTGGTCGGCCATAATTTCTCCCTACAAAGCCAGCGCCGGGGCTAAATCCACGCGGGCTTGCCGCGTCGTGGCCTTTGACGGGCCGGACTTGCGGGACATCATTCAGGAAGATTGCGCCTTTGGCCTGCTGCTGATGGAAAAAGCGGCCCAGGTCAGCCGCGACCGGCTGCACGATCTACGGATCGAGTCGCTGGCCCATTATGTAGGGTAGCGAGGGTGTAAAGTATGAAACGAAAAGGCCCCGGCGAAAACCACGCCGGGGCCTTTTTTTAATGGTAAGTCGGTGAAAACGAGCCTACCGCCGCCGCACCGTGCGGCGCACGGGCGTACCGTTGCGGGTGCGGACGTACTCCCCTGTCTGCTGATCGGCGCTATCTTTGTGCTGCGGAGAGGTCCGCAGATATTGGCGGTGGACGGCCAAATCCTCTTCGATGGCGATGTTCAGCGTGCCTCTGACAGTGCCGCCGGTGGTGCTGGCCGTGGCCTGCACGGTGTATTCGCCGGGGGGCACGACGCGGCCAAAATCATCGTAGCCGTTCCAATGGAGCGTCTGCTGGCCCGCCCCTCGATGGCGACGATGGAGCAGCGTGGCCACGGTGTTGCCCCGTTTATCTTTGACTTCGACGGTGGTCCGGGCCGGTTTCGACAGATCGACGGCGATGCGGAGGAAGCGCCCCTCCTCCGGCAGGCCGGGCCGGAAGTTGCTCCGCTCGGCGGAGACGACCAGCGACACCGGGCGGGTCAGGAAATAGGCCAGAATGAGCAGCAGGGGTAGGGCCACCAAGACGGGCACAGTGTAGGCCGACAGCGACGGTAGATTGCGAGCTACGCGGGCCAGCTCCGTCTCCGGCGGGGTGACCTGGAAATTGAGCCGCCGTTGTAGACGGGTCACATTCCCGGCCTGATCCTGGGCCACTACATCCAGCAGATTTTGGCCATCAACCAGGTTGACCGTCGTCTGGAACTCTCCCAGCGGGCTGACCGTCACGGCCTGACCGGCCACGGTCACTACCGCGCCCGGCTCCGTTTTGCCATTGAGCTGCACTTCGGATTGTTGGAAAACAGCATTATCCTCGACATTTAGCTCCAGGCCCGGCGGCGTGGTTTTGCGGTGTAAAATCAATTCCTGGGTGGCCACATTGCCGACATCATCGGTGGCCTCGATACGCAGGATGTTGTCCCCCTCTTGCAGAATGACCTCCCGCTGGAAAGTCCCATCCTCGGCCACGGTCGCCTCCTGACCGTTGACCTTGAGCGAAGCTCCGGCGGGGACAGCCCCGGCCACGTTGACGATGCTCTCGTTGGTCCATTCATCATTGATCGGCTCGGAAACCGTGATCTCCGGCGGCTCGGTGACCAGCACAATCTCCCGCTCGAGGGTGTTGAGGTTGCCGGCCGGGTCGGTGGCCACCAGTTGAACAATGTTCGAGCCTTCGAGCAACTGTCGCTTCAAGCTAAATTGTCCCTCGGCATCGACCGGAATGATCGACGGATCTCCCTCTAGCCGGACGACGGAGTCGGGATCGGTCAAGCCCTCGATGGTCAGGTTGGCCTCGCTGACCCGATTGACCTGATCGAGATTGACCAGCCGCAATGTTGGCGCTACGGTATCGACCAGGACGTTGGCTCGCTGGGTGGCCGCCCGGACCGTACCCCGGGCCTCGATGTCGATGTAATATTGACCATCCTCTACCGGTTGGCCGACATCATTGGCCCCATTCCAGATGACGGTATGTTGGCCCCGGGTCTGAAATTCGTTATCGGTCAAGGTCTGCACCAGGTTATTGTTGGCGTCATACACCCCGATGGTCACTTCGGCATCCTCGTTGAGGGTATAGTTGAAGTTCGTGGCATCCTGGTTTTGGTCGCCATTGGGCGAAATAATCGTGGGCGACACGCCGGCGGCAATTTTGGGCGTGCGAAGCCAATCGCCGATGAAGGTTACTCCCAGCAGAATAGCCACCGTGCCGACGGTGATGGCCGTGGCAATCGGCCCAAAACTCAAGCCCCGGCTGGTGGCTCGACGACGTATACCCTGGTTCATCTCTTCGTTGTGCTGTAATCTTGTGGTCATCGTGCTGCCCCTCTAATCAATTTCTAGCATAATTAACCCGGAGTCCTCATTTGGAGGTTCCCATTCGGGAAGTTCGCTCTGGTGCGGGATGCGGATTGGGCGTCGAATACGGTCGAGATCATTTCTCTCCCCTGTCTCCTGGTGACTCCCTCTCTTCTGTTGTTCCGATTTTTGGCCTGCTGCCCGGCGAAATAGGTTGACCGGCTGAAATTTCGGTTTGGGTTTCTTTTTATTCTTCTTCTGTTGCGGGCGGGCCGGGCGTGGCGGAGCTACCGGCAAATCCAGCGCTTCGCGCACTGTGTAAAAGGTAGTGCCGACAATGATAATCATCAGCAGCGAAAACAGCGATCCGGATGGATCGAGCAGCGCGTTTTCAGCCTCAGGCGTGACCGCCTCCGTCAGCCAATAGGGCAGCGCCAGATGGGTGACCAGCATAATCAAGCCGCCGCCCGCCGTAACTACTAAAATCGACCACGGGGTGCGATACTTGACCCATTTACGTCCGGCCAGCGAGCCGACAAAGCCCCCGGCCAGCATCCAGCCGATAATTTGCAGCAAATTGTAAAGAATGATCGTCGCCGAAGTGGCAAACGGCTCGATCAGCAAAATCAGCGTTTCTAGCGAATTGGCCCCCTCGAAGCGGGTGGCAATAGCTCCGGCGTCAATCGACTGCCCGGCCAGCAGCAGCCAATCCAGCTCTAACCCGGCCATACCCCCCAAAAATTTGCCCCACAGCGCGGCCAGCCCCCCGACCCACAGGCCGGTCAGCCCCCCCCACCACAGGCCACCCAAAATCGGGATCAGCCAATGGAGATGGTATTCGGCCAGGAGCGGCGTGGCCAGCACCAGCACCGTGGCCCCCATATAATGAACGAAGGTACGCTGCCCCAGGGCGCTGATGGCTACAAATAGGACGGCCAGATACAGGTTAATCAGGTACAGCGGATAGATCATCGTAGCCACGGCAACGACGTAAGCTAAGAACGGCCACCGCAGTCCCAGCGCGGCCACGGCGACGCCAATAACCAACACCCAATTTTCAGGATAGACCGGCAGCAGATACAGATGAACCAGCGTTACCAGCAACGCCAGCGCCAGCGACGTCACCAGCCGTTCCAGTAAGCCTTGATACCGCCGGTATAGGTTGTGGGGGCCTCGAAGTGTGTGTGCAATCATAATTTTTTAATGAGACAATTAACAATGAGACAATTAACAATGAGTTGGTTACTGAGTGTGTGATGGGCGGTTGGGTGATTGACGAGAGTTTTTGATAATGGTAAAAAGGATACGCACGATTTCGTCAGATTCTTTCCAAAGTGTGTAAACTCTTTTATCTTTTTCTAAAATTGCAGCGTGAATTGTTTTTAACCAATGTCGGCTTTCACGAGCCTCTTTGTAGGCCACCGACATTTTGTGTATAAAATCCTTCTTCGACTCAGCCCCATCCGCTTCTTGAACATTGGCCCCAACCGATGTCCCTGCTCGCACCAGTTGCTTGGCTATAATTTCACTCGATAACGTAGGCGGCATCCGATCAACCAAGTGGATGACCTTCACCCCAAAATCAAATGTTCTTTCTTGAATATCCTGCGGCGTTCTTTTCATATTTATCATTGTTCATTCTATCATTGTTCATTGCTACCCCAATTCCATTTGCCGTAACCCATTGTCGCGGGCCGGGAGAATGGGCTGTTGCGGTGGCGGGTTGGAGGCGGGGCGGGCGTGGTTGCGTGCCCATTGCCGCAGAGCCGTGATTTTACCCTCCATCGTTTGAGACAGGGGAATGGTGCTTTTTAAATTACGTAATAAATCCTCGTCACTCAAATCCCGCCCGGTTTCAAAGGCATCATACAGGCCGTCGATGATGATCTGCTCGATTTCCGCGCCGCTGAAGCCTTCCGAGGCCACGGCCAACTGGTTCAGATCGAAATCGAGCGGGTCGCGGCCCCGCGTGGCCAGATGGATGGCAAAGATTTCCCGCCGCTCCTGAATCTGGGGCAGATCGACGAAAAAGATTTCATCGAAGCGCCCCTTCCGCAAAATCTCCGGGGGCAGGGCCGAGATGTCGTTGGCCGTGCCGATGACGAAGACGGGCGACTTTTTCTCCTGCATCCAGGTCAGCAAGCTGCCGAACACGCGGGCTGAGGTGCCCGCATCGGAGTTGCCCGCCCCGGATGAGCCGGCCAACCCCTTCTCGATTTCATCCAGCCACATTACGCAGGGCGAAACACTCTCGGCCAGGCGCAGGGCGGTGCGGATGTTCTGCTCCGACGAGCCGACCAACTCGCTGAAAACGCGACCCAGATCGAGCCGCAGCAGCGGCAGTTGCCACTGGCTGGCTACCGCTTTGGCCAGCAGACTCTTCCCAGCCCCCTGTACCCCCAACAGCAGCAGTCCCTTCGGTTCGGGCAGGCCAAAGCGTCGCGCCCGTTCGGAGAAGGCGTTACCCCGCTTGCGGAGCCACTCCTTGACCAGATTCATGCCGCCCACGTTGGCAAAGCCTTCGACCGTTTCGTAATATTCCAATATTTGAGAGCGGCGGATCAGTTGCTCTTTTTCGGCGATGATAATCGTCAGGTCGAGCTTACGGCCCATCACCAGGCTTTTGGCGAAGACATTCTCGGCTTCGATACAGGTCAAGCCTCGGGCCGCATTGAGAACCCGTTCCCGCTCCTCGTCGCTCATCTTCATCTGCACCCCGGCGATTTCGCGGGCCGAACGAACCACCCGATCCAGCGATAGCTCCAACTCACCCAGCGTGGGCAGGGAGTAATCCAGCACGGTAATATCTTTTTCGATGTCCGGCGGCGTGCGCAGGATGGGGGAGAGAATGATAAGCGTTTTGCGGCTCTCTTTGAGATCGTTGGTGATGTCCCGCAGGCGGCGAATAATGACCGGATGATCCGGCCCGCCTCGGGCCACCTCCAGGAAGGGATGAAAATCCTTCAACACAAAAACAGCCGCCTCTTGGGATTGGGCGATAAAGTTGAGGGCGTTGAGTGGGTCGCGGGTGGCCGGATCGACCGGCTGGGCCTGCATCAGATCGAGCGGGGCGATGCCATTGGTCAGCGTCCAGCCATACAGCTTTTTGCGCCGGTTGATGGCCACTTCCCGCAGCATATCCTCGATGCGCCGCTCTTCCCAAGAGACGATATAAATAATCGGATACTTGGCCCGGGTCAGGGTATTCAGTTCATCGACACGCTGGAGCGTTGACATGGGTATTGACCGTTGTTAATTTTCAATGTTAATTTTCAATGGTTGGTCGAGATAGGTTGGGCACATTACATAACAACGTGACATAATGTCCTGAATATAACATAATTATGTCTAGTTGTCAATGAAGGGGAGGGATTATGGGGGTATACCCGTAGGCGGAGATTAGTTCTAATTTCCTAGTAGGTCATCCTTACAAATGCTGTTATACTGGTTAAGGTGACTGATTACGACCACCCCCATTGATGACCCATCGGTCCACTATTATCAGGAGACCGCTTAGGAACCAAGCCTCCTTAGAGGCCGAGCATCCACCTGTGAGGATGTGACCATCTTATCGCGGCGACCTGATTATTAATGCTTGGAGGCACACCATGAAAATTCTTTATGTTGAAGATCACTCATCTCAGCGGGATATTATGAAACAGATGCTTGAATTGTCGGGACACGATGTGATCGTCGCCCGCAATGGGGAGGAAGGGATTACCAAGACTTACGAATGGCAGCCCGATGTTATTTTGATGGATCTACGAATGCACGGTATGGGGGGCATCGAGGCCACGCGCCACCTGAAAAGTGATCCCCTCGTGGCCGATATTCCGATCATCATTCTCTCGGCCTGGACCTCGCGGGATAATCGAGAGGAGGCGCTGCGGGCCGGCGCGACTCGATTTATTACCAAACCGGTTCAGATCGAGCAATTTATGGAGCAGATCAACAATCTGGCTCTGGCAACCCAACTCCACCTCTAACGTTGAACAGCCCCGCCTGCGCTGTTTACTTCAACCAATGGCGGTTGATACCCCTCCACCTGACACAAGTTAACTCAATACTCAATACAGCCAAATTTGAGGCGTTAGCCCGCCCTTGTGCGGCGACATCCGGCACGAGGGTGTGTCTGACTTCTCGAAGATGATCTCCATCCCCCACATTTTTCGATACTCATAGTATCTAACCAAGCAACTTCTTGCATTTTGAGCCAGAAAATTGATCCACGAAGGGCACGAAGTGACACGAAGAAAAAATTCAAAAATTTACTGTTTCTTCCTGTTTCTTCGTGGATAATCTAACCTTGTTTGGCTCTGGCTTGTCCAGGTTAGGAGTTACGCAGTTCGCCATCCCAACCCCCTGCCAGCCTCCCCCGCAACGGGGAGAGGCTATCTTCCCCCCGATTCGGGGGGATTGAGCGGGTAAAATAGGCCAACTGCGTAACTTCTATTTGTACGCGCAGATATGCCCTTTGAATGTCCTATTCGGCTACACCGGAACAAGGCCGATAGGGACGGTTTCAACCGCGTCGTTCGTTTGCAGCGTATTGGGCTTACAGATAAGAGGGAGTTGATCGGCGCCGGACGTAATCCAGCATCTCCTGCCGGGCCAGAGGGTCCTCAAACGTTTTGGACAAAGTCACCAGACAGAGTTGAAGCTCCGGCTCACGATGAAGGGCGTAGCAGTTCTTGATACAATCGATCAAGCCCACCGCCCGTAACTCTTCGATAATCCGTTCTAAGAGAGGCAGGCCGACAAACAAGCGTTGGGCCAACTGTTGGCAGTTTTCCTTCAAATTGGGGTGTTGGTGTAAAAAAAGCAGGAATCGTACTTTCTGAAATGAGTCGATCTTCTTACTGCGAATGAAATCAATCAGTTGGGTGTCCATTATTGTCTACTCCATTTCTTAGGATGAGGCCACAGCGCGTAACCTGACGCCGTTTTCCCTAAACTCGACGGTGAGTTATTTACCCGTAGTGTAAAGCCAATTCCCTTTTCATGCACCCGACACCCATAGAGTTTTTGGCCTGGACGATAAGCTAGTTTTGGGCCAGGTCGCTCGACCAGGTGGGGTCCATTGCCTCAACTAAAGGTGATTTTGAAATCAGAACAGATTTATCAGTAGACCGCAGCATCCTGAGTAAACCGAGGCACGAGGTCGTATCGAAGGGTGCAATTGCAGTCTACTGATTTATGCTGGTCCGTAAAACGCAAAACGTGAAACGTAATCCCTTTTTACGCATAGGAGTTTTCCATTAACATAACAAGTAGACATAAAACAATTATTTTGACTGT